>CAMOFI010000082.1 GCA_946613135.1 uncultured Bacteroidales bacterium | reverse complement strand
TATCCATACAAAAAATATTTTTTGAGGGATAAACAATAATTGGAAAAAGTCCTCGTTAAAGAAAGGCTTTGCGATAGTAGCTCAGTTGGCAGAGCGGCGGCTTCCCAAGCCGCAGGTCGCGGGTTCGAACCCCGTCTATCGCTCAAAAAGAATCACCCAAAACAAGGTGATTTTTCTTTTTTAGACACAAAAAACGGCAAATAAAAACCCGACAAAAAGACTATTTAAGAATTATTAACAAAATTCAGCCAGCTTAAAGACAACCAATTAACACACCGAGGCATAAAAAAAGAGGAAAGAGCACACCGAAAACGGAAAAACGTTGTACTTTTGCAGCCGTTTTAAAAAGAAAAAAAACACAAAAGACAAATTAATTATGTATCTCACAAAAGAAAAGAAACAAGAAATTTACGCAGAGTATGGCAAAAATGCACAGGACACCGGTTCCGCAGAAGCACAGATTGCCCTCTTTACATACCGCATCCAGCACCTCACCGAGCTGATGAAGAAAAACAAGAAAGACCAAGTGTCGGAAAGAGCACTGGTAGGATTGGTTGGCAAACGCCGTCGTCTGCTTGACTACCTGAAGGAAAAAGATATCGAAAGATACCGTGCCATCATCAAGAAACTCAACTTAAGGAAATAATAGTTTTTCATATTTATTTGGTTATGGTTGAGGTACCGAGTCCTTACTCGGTACCTTTTTTTTTAAAAAAACCAAGCCTATGGTCTGCCGTGACGTTCAGCAGACAAGAAACAAAGATGTTAACAAGGAAAAAAGTAAAAGAAACATGAACATTATCAACAAGAAATTCGATCTCGGTGACGGCCGTATGATCGAAATCGAGACCGGCAAGCTTGCCAAGCAGGCTGACGGCAGCGCTGTGGTACGCATGAACGACACCATGCTGCTTGCAACAGTATGCTCGAAGAAAGAGGTTGGCGAGAATGTGGACTTCATGCCACTCACCGTCGACTATCAAGAAAAATACGCAGCAATGGGACGTTTCCCCGGTGGCTTCTTCAAGCGCGAAGCACGCCCCTCGGAGCACGAAATACTTATTGCCCGTTTGGTGGACCGCGCACTGCGTCCTCTGTTTCCTGACAACTTCCATGCCGAAGTGCAGGTGCAGATAACCCTTATATCGGGCGACAAAAACACCATGCCCGACCAGCTGGCAGCACTGGCAGCAGCATCGGCTCTGGCTGTCAGCGACATACCATTCAACGGACCCGTCAGTGAGGTGCGCGTTAGCTACCTCGACGGCAAGTATGTCATCAACACCCCGATGCAGGACATCGAACGTGCCGACCTCGACCTTATCGTCGCCGCCACCGAAGAGAACATCATGATGGTGGAAGGCGAAATGAAAGAAGTTAGCGAAGAGTGCATGCTCGGTGCACTGAAAGCCGCACACGAAGCCATCAAGATACAGTGCCGCGCCATTGCCGAGCTGACCGTCGAAGCCGGCAAGACTGAGAAACGCGAGTACTGCCACGAGGTGAACGACGAAGAGCTGCGCCAGCGGCTCCACGACGCCGTATACCAGAAATGCTACGACTTCTCGAAGCAGGGCATTGCCAACAAGCATATGCGCGAAGAGGGATTCGAAGCCATCAAACAGGAATTTATCGATGCCAACTATACTGAGGAAACGCTCACCGACGAGATAAAATTCATGATCGACCGCTACTATCACGACACGGAGCGCGAAGCCATGCGCGACATGGTGCTGGCAGAACGCACCCGCCTCGACGGACGTCAGCTTGATGAGATACGTCCCCTCTGGAGCGAAGTGAACTACCTGCCTTCAGCCCACGGCAGCGCCATTTTCACCCGTGGCGAGACCCAGTCGCTCTCTACGGTGACTCTCGGCACGAAGCTCGACGAGCAGGTTATCGACGGTGCCGTCATCGAAGGCACACGCCGCTTCCTGCTTCACTACAACTTCCCGGGCTTTGCCACCGGCGAGGTGAAAGGCAACCGAGGCCTGAGCCGCCGCGAGGTTGGCCACGGACATCTGGCATGGCGTGCGCTGAAAGAGGTTCTTCCCTCGTCGGAAGAGTGCCCCTACACCATCCGCGTCGTCAGCGACATTCTGGAGAGCAACGGCTCGTCGTCGATGGCCACAGTCTGTGCAGGCTGTCTGGCATTGATGGATGCAGGTGTCAAGATCCGCAAACCCGTGGCTGGTATTGCCATGGGGCTCATCTCGAAAGGTGACAAATGGGCCGTGCTGAGCGACATTCTTGGCGACGAGGACCACCTGGGCGACATGGACTTCAAAGTCTGCGGAACGCGTGACGGCATCACTGCATGCCAGATGGACATCAAGGTCGACGGTCTGAGCTACGACGTTCTGGCCAAGGCACTGGAACAGGCCCGTCAGGGACGTCTTCATATCCTCGACCACATCCAGGAGACCATTCCCGAGCCACGTGAGGACTATAAGGACTTCGTGCCCCGCATTGTCCAGATCAAGATACCTAAAGACTTCATCGGTGCCGTCATCGGCAAAGGCGGAGAGGTCATTCAGAAAATCCAGGCCGAGACCAACACCATCATCAACATTGAGGAAGAGGGCGAATTCGGAATCGTCGATGTTGCCTCGCAGAACAAGGACGACATCGAGGCTGCCATCAAATGGATCAAGGACATCTGCACCGTTCCCGAAGTGGGACAGGTTTACGACGCCAAGGTTGTCAGCATCGTCGAATTCGGTGCCTTCCTCGAGTTCCTGCCCGGCAAAGAGGGCCTGATGCACATCAGCGAATATGACTGGAAGCGTACCGACACGCTGGAAAACCTGTTGCACGAAGGTGACACAATCCAGGTGAAGATCATCGCCATCGACGAGAAGACAGGCAAACTGAAGCTGAGCCACAAGGCCCTTCTGCCCAAACCGGAAGGATACGTAGAAGAGAAGCCTGCACGCAACGGCAACGGGGGCGGACGTGGTGGAGACCGCGGACGCGAACGCGGCCCACGCCGTGAAGCCAACGGAGGCGAAAGACACAATTCCGGCAACGGCAACCACAAACGCTAAAAGATGCACAAAACTGCAATACAAAAGCGAGGCTCACGAGTCTCGCTTTTTCTATATCAGAAAAAGGCTCATACACCATGTATGCAACGATATACGCAGCCTGAAACGGAACACATTTTCTAAAAACTCATACGTTTTTACGTGTATATTCGTTTTTTATTTATATTTGCAAAATATTTAAGATTCATCTTCTCAAGAAACAAGTCCTAATAATCAAAGACTTACTATATTAACAAAATAACAAACCACTATGTTTGACTTCCTAAAAAAGAAAAAACAAGTCAAGACATTTGCTCCACTTGTCTCGGACATGCACTGCCACCTGCTTCCTGGGGTTGATGATGGATCAAGCAATATCAAAGAGACAATAGAATGCCTGACAACCCTTGCCAAGCTGGGATACTCCAAGGTGTACTTCACGCCGCACTTCCAAGCCCACTACCCGAATGAAGAAGAGGACATAAAACAACGCTTCACAAAACTGAAAAAAGCCATCGAAGCCGAACAGAAAGACGACCTGCCAGAAATAGCAGGGATAAGCGGCGAATATCGTTTTGACGATGACTTCGAGCGCAATCCCGACGAAGGACGTGTGCTGACTCTGCCCGGCAAAAAGTTGCTCTGCGAGCTGTCGCTGCACAGGTCGGACTACAACCCGATAGACACTTGGAAAAAATACATCGCCAAGGGCTACACACTGATTCTGGCCCACCCTGAGAGATACCCCTACCTGAACATCCATTCGCCTCTTGTTGAGGAGGCACGCGGGATGGGCATGAAATTCCAGGTCAACGTATTGTCGCTAAACGGATTCTACGGAGAATCGGCAAGGCACAAAGGGTTGGATTATATTAAAAAAGGCATGTCGGAATATCTCGGCACAGACACTCACAACATGCGCTACGCCAATGCATTGAAAGAGACAGCCAACAACAGCGAAGTGAAAGAAATACTGAAAAAATACACTTTTCAGAACTGCGAGTTGTAGTGCCAGCACACAATGTATGCCGAGACGAGCAAGAGAGAATGGGGAAACAGCTTTATTGACGATTATTGCAAAGAAACAAAAACTTAACAGTATATCATACGATGAAAAAAACAGCATTGACTCTATTAGCATTTGCATTGCTTGCATCTTCAGGCAACATGGTGAAGGCTCAGGAAAAGAGCTCTGACATGAGGAAAAAAGTGGAGCAATACGCTCCCTACCACCTGAAATACGACATCAACAAACTTGACCCAGAGGAGCAAGAGCTTGTCGGAATATTCATTGAAATAGCCCAAGTGATGGACGACCTGTTCTGGGAACAGTCGTTCGGTCTTGAGAACAAGAAAAAGCTGAGAGACATTGACGACCCCAGCATACGGAAATTTGCCGAGATACAATATGGAGCATGGGACCGCCTGGACGGCAACAGACCATTCGTGCCCGGCTACAAAGAAAAGCCCCTTGGCGCCAACTTCTACCCTGCCGATATGACCAAGGCGGAATTTGAGAGGATCAAAGACCCTGCAAAGAAAAGCCCCTACACAATACTCAGACGCAACATCAAAGGAGAGATCGACGTAATACCTTACGCTAAAGCCTATGACAAACAGCTTGCGCATGTTGACGAACTGCTTGACAAGGCCATAGAGATCTGCAAGAACGAAGAGATGAGGCACTATCTCAAGGCCCGCAAAGAAGACCTCCACGGCGAAAACTTCTTTAATAGCGACATGATCTGGATGGATATGAAGGACAGCCGTCTGGACTTTATTTTCGGTCCTATCGAGAACTATGAGGACGCACTGTTCGGATACAAAACCGCCTACGAGGCTTTCGTATTGGTAAAAGATGTGGAATGGAGCAACCAGCTGGCAAAATTCAAGGACATGCTTCCCCTGTTCCAGAAAGAACTGCCATGCGACCCGAAATACAAAACAGAGAAGCCCGGCACCGAAAGCGACCTGAATGTGTACGACGTGCTTTACTATGCCGGCAACTGCAACGCCGGCAGCAAAACCATTGCCGTAAATCTGCCTAACGACGAAAAGGTACAACTCGAAAAAGGCACCCGACGCCTCCAACTCAAAAACGCCATGGAAGCAAAATTCGAAAATATACTGCTTCCTATAGCAAAACTGATGATTAGTGAGCGTCAATTCTCTCACGTGAAATTCAATGCCTTCTTCAGCAACGTATGCTATCATGAGGTGGCCCATGGGCTTGGAGTGAAGAAAGTTGTCGGGAGCAACATCACCGTGCGCGAGGCCCTCAAGGAGCAATACAGCGCATGGGAAGAAGCCAAAGCAGACATCTGCGGACTATACATCGTAAAGAGCCTTATCGAGAAAGGCGAAATAAAGGATATAACCGTCGAAGACGCCTACGTCACCTATCTTGCAGGATTGTTGAGGAGTGTACGTTTTGGCGCTGCCGAAGCCCATGGCGTTGCAAATATGATGTGCTTCAACTTCTTGAAAGAAAACAGAGCTTTTGTCCGCAACAAAGACGGCCGCTACGAAATCAATCGGAAGAACATGGATGCAGCATTGGAGAAATGGGCAGCCCTGGTAATACAAACCGAAGGTGACGGCGACTACAGTGCCGCAAAAAAATATGCCGACATTAACGGTGTGATCCACCCTGAACTCGCAAGCGACCTGAAAAAAATCGAGCAAGCCAACATCCCCATAGATATCGTGTTCGAGCAAGGACATCGTGTGCTGAGACTCAAGCGACAATCCCAAAAGCAAGAATTACAGATTGTGCCCGCCGACAGCAAAATGCTGAAAATGCAGAATACTAAAAAATAGCCAACCGATTGTCAAAACGAAAAGAGACCGAACGACAAACCCCGGAAGTTGATGCTTCCGGGGTTTGTCGTTTGAGAACAATAGTCACAAAAGGCTCAGCTCCTCAGCACCGTTATTTTTCCGTCAGGCGACAGCTTTACAATGCGAGAAGACGACGTTCCCTTGTGACTTTCGAACAAGGCCGGTATACACATGTCGACACAGTCGACAAGCTCAGGGCTGATGTCGGCAAACGATGCCGGTGACGGACTGCCGGAAAAATTTGCCGAAGTGCTGACGACCGGACGCCCAAAGGATCGGAGGAGAGACAGGCAGAAGTCCATCTGAGGGATTCGAACGCCAATAGTGCCGTCGGCTGCCGGAAGATTGTCGGCAAGCAGTTTTTTTGCGTTTGGCAGGATCAGCGTCGTCGGACGGTCTGGAGAGAGCAGAATCTCGCGAGCCCTCTCTCCTATCCCACCCACATAGTGTTCCACCATCGCGATATCGGCACAAAGGATAAGCATCGACTTGCTGTGGTCGCGGTGCTTGATGGAGTAGATTTTTTCCACAGCATCGCGGTTAGTTGCATCACATCCTATTCCCCATATTGTATCGGTAGGATAGAGCAGCGTTTCGCCCAATTGCAGTGCATTGACTGCATTGTTTATCACTTCTTTACTATCAACCATATCATGAAAAAATGATTGCAAAGATACAAAATATTGAATGCGGTGACGCGAAAAACAAAAAAAATTAGTAAATTTGCACCTGTTTTACAGACACAAAAAAAAGACAAATTCAATTAAAAATATTATTAATCAAAATTTTAGAATTATGAAAGGACATCCGAAAGGACTAATTGCAGCTGCACTTAGTAATATGGGCGAGCGTTTTGGCTACTATATTATGAATGCAGTTCTGGTATTGTTCCTCTGCTCCAAATTCGGACTGAGCAACAGCGTCGCTACGGGTATTTATTCTGCTTTTTATTGTGGAATTTATATTCTTAGCCTCGTCGGTGGTATTATTGCCGACCGTACACAAAACTACAAGAAGACCATCCAATCCGGTCTGTTGGTGATGGCATGCGGTTACATTATCCTTGCTATTCCCATCCTTGCCACTGCAGGCAACATCAACTGGCTACTGCCTCTCACCTGCTTTGCATTGCTTATGATCGCATTCGGTAACGGTCTGTTCAAGGGCAACCTGCAGGCTATCGTGGGTCAGATGTATGACAACTTCGAGGCCGAAGCCGCCAAGCACGGTCCCGAGGCACTTGCCGAAGCCAAGAGCAAACGCGACCCCGGTTTCCAGATTTTCTATATGTTCATCAACGTCGGAGGTCTTATTGCCCCCTTCGTGGCCCCGTTGCTCCGCAGCTGGTGGCTCGGCGTGAACGGCATGGCTTACAATGCTGACCTTCCGGCACTCTGCCATCAGTACATTGCTGCCGGTGCCGCCATGGCTCCCGAAGCCATCGCCAAAACCAGCGAGCTCTTCGCCAGCATGAATATCGCCCTGCCTACCGACACCGCAGCAGCACAAGAGTTGTGCCAGAACTACCTCAACGTGTTCAATACCGGTGTCCACTACTCATTTATCGCCTCTGTCGCTGCTATGATTATCTCTCTGATTATCTTTGTAGCAAGCAAGAAGAAATTCCCCACACCCGCCAAGAAAACTGCTACCGAAAGCGTACAGTACACCGCCGAGGAGAAAGCCGCAATGGCAAAGGAACTCAAACAGCGTCTCTATG
>CAMOFI010000081.1 GCA_946613135.1 uncultured Bacteroidales bacterium | reverse complement strand
TACTCATTTTTTACATTTGGGTGAAATAAATTTCCTCAAATGGCAAAATAAGCATACCTTTGCACTCAGAAATACAACAGCATTGTATCTCTTTAAACAATTCTAAGCCAGAACACTTCGACCGATATGACGACAACTGCCAAACGATTTGTTATCCTTGCACTGCTCCTACTGGGGTGGCAGGCTTCGTTTGCCGCACAGCATATCGCATATCACAACAATACAAGACATACACTCGAACACACTCGCGACAACCGTCCCCAATGGGACGACCTCGGGATGGACAACGTGCTTGCCGTTGGGCAGCCATCAGTGTCCGCCCCCACAGTGGTGCGTGTCGTTCACGAGAATGCATCGCCTCTAAGCCGTATTGTCGCCATGTCGCGATGCATATTTCCCACCGCGCCGGTCCGTGTGCTAATTCCTCGTTGCGCACAACCTGGCTACCTTTATCTCCTGCTTTGTTTGAGGCTCTGATTCATTCCATCCTTTTTGCAATGCTCGCCCAAAGGCAATAAAACCCTTCAGAGCATTTAGTTACAAATTCTTATTTTTGACAACGTTTTCGATAAGCCAAATGACCAATGGTAGCTTGCTTATATTGGCATGGCGAGAAAACGGTTCCTTTGAAAAGGAACGAAACCAGACAGCGAAGACTCAATTCCGCTTCACTTTGTCTGTTTGACTTTGTCAGTTTTATCATTACGCATAAAGTTATGGAATATATCAGAAAATCAATTTATAAACTTCCAGAGATTCGCCATACGCTACTCCCCTTTTGGACAGGCTGGGTTCTGACGGCCCTCGGGATTCTCTGCGGTGTCCTTTTCTTCATGATGCCCAACGCTTCCGCCGGCTGGTCGTCGACCTTTGTCGGCATGATGGTCATCGGAGGATGCAGTTTTGTCACAATAGTGTGCTATTATCTTTTTGGCGACTCGCGTCGGCCCTATAGCCGTCAACTCCACGCAGTGCTCGAGCCGACCTACACCTACTACTCCGCCATGGTGAAGGACGATGTCGTTGCCGCTCTCGAGGCCCACGACGAAAATGCTTTGAGCCGTGTGAAGAAGTCAGCACAGCCCGAGCTGGCGCTCGTTCGCTACAGCGACCGCGACGAACGCATTTTCTACTCGCAACTCACTCGCGTAGAAGGCAACAAATACATTCCGCTCACCGATATTATCGTAAGCGGTACAACAGAAGACAAAAACAACAAATAAAAAAATTAAAAACTACAACATGGAAACAATTCATCAATATATCGAAAACCAAATGAGCGACGTTGTCGCCAAGAAAAAACAGAACCCCATTCCCTCCATGCTCGTCCTTGCCGTCGGCATCGTCCTGCTGATCATGATGCGCACATCGGAAGCTTCCGACAGCCTCCGCATGATTATGCTCACCGTGGGCATTATCTGCACCGCTCTCGGCTTCATACTCACCGCCATGAACCTCAGCGGTTCCATGTGGCACTTCTTCTACAAACCCACCTCGTGCCGCATGAAAGGCACCAAAATCTACCTCTCCGCTTCCGACTACCACACGGCTCTCGACGCCATCAATAAAAACGACATCCTCGCAATCTCCCAACTCAAACCTCAAGTCAGCGGCAACGGCGCCCTCGACCTGCTCTTCAGTACCGACGGCGCATGCCTCCTCCTTCAGGCAGGGCGCTTCGAAGGCAGCCGCTTCGAACCCGAAACGCCAGTTGCCTGCTTCCAAGGCGCCGACGCACTTACAATCATAAAACTATGCAAATCGAACTAATTCTTCTCGTACTTTCAATACTGTTTTTTGCAAGCATTTTGGCAGGCAAGGCGGGCAGCCGTTTCGGAGTGCCCGCCCTCCTGCTTTTTCTCGCTGTCGGCATGCTTTTCGGCAGCGACGGACTCGGCATCCACTTCGACAACATCGCCGCCGCCCAGATTATCGGCACCGTAGCCCTCAGCGCCATCCTCTTCTCGGGCGGACTGGACACCAAAGTCGGCGACATACGTCCTGTGCTCCTCCCTGGGGTTACGCTAGCAACGCTGGGCGTACTGATAACAGCCCTCGCAACCGGAGTAGCACTCTATCTGCTGCTCGACCACCGGCTTGGCATGGGCATCATGTCGTGCCTCCTTCTCGCCTCCACCATGAGCAGCACCGATTCCGCTTCAGTGTTTTCCATTCTCCGAGGCAAAGGACTGAACCTCAAGCACAACCTACGGCCCACTCTCGAACTGGAGAGCGGAGCCAACGACCCAATGGCATACGTCTTGGTACTTACCTTCATAAGTCTCGTGCAGCAAGGCGGCACTCCCGAATGGGGCTCTGCCTTTGTGATGCTCATTGTCCAGCTCGTAGTCGGCCTTGTCGCCGGATGGCTGTTCGGCAAAACCCTGGTATGGGTTGTCAACAAAATCGACATCGACAATGTGGCCCTCTACCCCATCCTTGTGCTGGCAGGCTCCTTCTTCGTCTTTGCCGCCACCTACTATCTGCGCGGCAACAGCTATCTGGCCGTATACATCTCCGGACTCATTGTAGGCAACAGCAAATTTGTACACAAACGCTCCACCCGCAACTTCTTCGAGGGCATCACCTGGCTGGCCCAGCTCTCCATGTTCCTCACTCTGGGTCTGCTCGTCAATCCGTCCGAACTGAAAACCGTACTTTTCCCCGGCCTGATTGTCAGCTTTCTGATGATTTTCGTCGCTCGTCCGCTTTCTGTATTTATCTCCCTGGCACCGTTCCGACGTTTCACATTCAAGGACCGCCTTTTCGTTTCGTGGGTAGGACTTAGAGGCGCCGTACCCATAATCTTCGCCATCACATGCCGTGCAGCAGGAGTCCCGCACAGCGACCTGATGTTCAACATCGTTTTCCTGTGCACCCTCGTCAGTCTTGTGGTCCAAGGGACCACACTGCCATTGATGGCCCGATGGCTGGGTGTGTCGGAAGAGCCCGAGGCTCCCGCACGCGTTGCCTCTTCCGACTTCGACATCGACTTCCCTGAAGAAATCAAGTCTGCCAACACCGAAATCGAAATAACAGAGTCCATGCTTAAACTCGGCGACAGGCTCATGGATTTGCGCCTGCCCGACAACACGCTGGCCATCATGGTGAAACGCGGCGAAAACTTCTTCGTTCCCACAGGAAAGACCACTCTGCATCCTGGCGACCGACTAATGGTACTCAGCGACGACCAAGAGGCACTCGACAAAACCTTGCAACGTCTCGGAGCCAACACCCAGACAGCTCCGGAACCAGCCGCAAAAACGCGTCGCCACTGGTACGACATCCTTTTCGACGACAGCGATTTAAACTGACTCCATTCCCCATCTTCTGCGAGAAATAAAATTTCGAGTAATTAGAGGACTACGCCGTAGAATTTACAGCCTGCGTAGCTTAGGGCAATTCGCATAATTCGCCGTTTAATTGAGTGATTATCCGCGATTTCTTGAAAACTTTTTTCCCTTTGTAATATTTTTTGCATCACAAACGTATATTGTGCAAAAAAGGATAATCGACAAGATACTCTCACAAGGCACTCGATGACTACAAAGGAATATAACGATTGCGTCAAGCAGCACGGCGACGACCTCTATCGCTTCGCGTTGCGCTACACCGGTCATGGTGCTGCCAGCGAAGATGCCGTACAGGATGTCTTCGTGACCCTGTGGGAACAAAGGGAAACGGTAGAGGCCGCCCGAGCCAAAGGCTACCTGATAAGATTGCTATATAGACGACTGGTCGACAGCCATCGACACCAGAACGTGGAACTCAGAGCAAGCGAAGCCTTGAAACCCGAACAGGAAGAGTACGAACAACACACAAACTTCGAACTTCGCGACGCTATGCAGCACGCACTAAACCAGCTGCCCGACGTGCAAAGACAACTGGTACTGATGAAAGACCTGGAAGGATACGGATACAGCGAGATGGCGTCGATGACGGGGCTGAGCGAACAGCAGGTGGGTGTCTACCTTTTCAGGGCAAGAAAAACAATGAAAAAACTCTTGGAAGATTACCGGA
This sequence comes from uncultured Bacteroidales bacterium, assembly GCA_946613135.1. GTDB lineage: Bacteria > Bacteroidota > Bacteroidia > Bacteroidales > P3 > Colimorpha. The sequence continues at coordinate 3,655 of CAMOFI010000081.1, read as the reverse complement.
ACTGACGGAAACGAAAAAAAAATTAGGAAAATCCATCCGAATCTAAAGTTTAAAAAAATGATAAACAACGAAAACTACGAAGGATACCTGATGCGCTATGCCGACGGCGAACTTGGCGCTGCCGAAGCTGCCGAAGTGGAAGCGTTCCTCGACATGCATCCCGACCTTCGCGACGAATTGGCAGAAATCATGTCGCCTGAGTTGCACGTCACGCCTCCACTGGTGACGATGCCTGGCAAAGAGCGCCTGATGCACGACGTCGCAGCGAAGACTGCACAGAGCCGCAAGAAGATGTGGATGGGCATTGCAGCCGCCATAACGCTGTTCGTCGTTGCTGCCGGTGTGGTCCGCACATTCATGCCGCAGAACGACGGTGGAGCAGTCACTGCCGATGCCGACACAGCCCTAATCACCGTAAGCGACACCCTCCTGCCCGACAGCCTGTACGCCCGCCCCGAGAAACGTGAGCCTCTATATCTGGCACAGACCACATACGAAAACGAAAAGAGCATTCAGCACGAAAACAAAAAAGACAACTCACCTCTCCACACCCCACACTCCGTTCTCCGCTCCCGTCAGGAAGCTTATGCCAATAGTGTGCACGAGACTACAAACGAAGAGATCACGACCGAAGACAACGAAGACATCTTGCAAAGCACCAACATACCGCAAACGTACCCAAAAGAAGAGCTTTTGGCACAGACGGGCGAGGTTCGCCCGACAAAAGGGGCCCGACTTGTGGGTGGACGTGTGATAGTGGTCGAAACCGACCGACTGGTCGACGTGACACCTCTGCGCGACCCTGCGACAACCCGCCCCGACGTCGTGCGTGGCTACATTGTCGAAAACTCACTGCTGGCAATCGAGGAGAGAAAAGGCTTTGTAGGCCGAACCATCGACCGGATTGCCGCCACCCTGAACCGCCGCTCCCAAAACATCGACACCATGCTGGCCTTTAGCGAAGAGTGAATTTGCGAAGAAACTTTAAAACGAATAATAAAGCATCAATAATATTATGAAAACATTCAGAAAAATCCTGCTACCGCTGGCCCTGTTGCTGGGCACAAGCGCAACGGCACAAAACTTTCCCATCGTGCTGACTCAAAAACTGCCATGGGCTCCTGCCAACATTATTGCCAATGCGACAAAAGAAATCAAGATAATCTACGACACGGCCAACTATATCGCTGTCGTCACCTACGGCACAATCGAGGAAGCCGACTCGATGCGGTTCCCCGAAGGCAAAATCAAGTTCGACAGCGAGAACCGCAAGCTGTCGTTCACATCCAACGACTTCCCCTACAACAATGGCATCCAGGTACACACCAACAGCAAAAATCTGACGCTCAACGCCAAAGAATATTCAAAGATTACGTTTGCAAGCGCAAACGACGAGACCGTTCGACTAAACACATTGACCCTCGATGCCGAGAATGGCAGCATCATCGAAGTGACCGCAAATGTTGTGGCCGACGAAGCCTATATCGACGCCAAGGACTACGGCTGGATACGCTACCGCAGCATCGAGGCCAAGAACAAGCGCTCCAACGCATACGGCTCCGGTCGCATCGTAGAGATTGGCGGCGAGGTGGATGAGTCACTCTTCTCGTCGCTCGTCAAAGACCCGCGCGAGGTGCCGGTCTTTATGGACTGGTCGTACGGCATCAGCACGCTGGGCAGCACCCCCTTCGGCGGATTCAATGCTCCGACGGGCAACTTCGTTTGGGGCATCCGTCCGGCAGGCCATTATTCTATCACATCCCGCTGGGCCTTCTTCCAGAAGCCGCATTGGGACATCTCGACCGGATTCGGCATGAAAGTCGAGGCCTTCCACGCCGACAACGCATACCTGTCGCTCAACACCGACACCGTGAGCGGCATCAGCACCCTTGAAGCCGTCGACGCATCGGCACTCTTTGCAAGTGAAGAGCGGACACACGGCAAAATATTGTGGAATAGCGACTTTACAGTTGTAAACATATTATTCCCTATCCGTATTCAGTGGCACTCCAGGGCCGACTACAAAGGCCTGCACATAGGTGGCGAACTGCGGCCTGGATTTGCAATCTATCGCAAAAAATCACACCTCCTCCGCCATGGTTTCTATACCGACGAACTCACGGTGGCTGCAACCAAGGACGAACGGCTTGGCCGGCTTATCAACCCGTTCCAGCTAGGGCTCCGTCTGGACATAGGCTACAACAGAGTCTCCTTCTTCGCCGAAACATCGCTGACACCCCTCTTCCGCACCAACAGCGACAATACTGATGCTAAACCCGTTATAGATCAAAAACTCTACCCCTTCTCGGCAGGCGTTTGCCTCACGTTCTAACTGCGTACGAGGACGATAACGAAAACGAAGACGAAAACGAAAACTTCACAAAAAAAAATAATTTTTGAGAAATGAAGAAAATAATCAGAATATCAATCATATTGGCACTGTTTTTTGCCACCACAGCCACAGCGCAGCAGAAAAGTGTTTGGCAGCGCGTCAACGTCGGCGCCACATACAATCAAATCTATAGCCAATACGGAATGTACCCATTCGGGTCGGGCTTCCTCCGCAACCATCCCAGCCGAGCCCTCAACACCACAGCGTCGGTCAGGCTTTGGAAACGCCTCGAAGTGGGTGGTTACCTATCGATTATGCACTGCTCGCCAACGGGATCAATGGCCTACAACGACAGTTTCACACGCATCAGCTGGGACAACAATGATCTGAACCTGACAGGCGGTGCCCTTGTTGCGCTCCACGCGCTCCCGCTGGGCAGCGACATTGGTGTGGACTATGTGCTGCGTGGCGGATTCGGACTGAACGGCGAGACCGACGGCGTATGGGGCGGATTTGGCATGGAGGTACGCCTGGCGCGGCAGCTGATGGCAACGCTCTATTTCGACTGGGGCGGATTCGGCTTCAGCAATCTGGTCGACGTTGCCGAGGAAACCAAGCCTTACCGCCTCAGCATAGGCCTGAAAATGAACCTGAAATAACGCCCGACAACTGCGACTTTCAGAATCTGTAGGTTAGCCCCAATCGGACACACAACCTTGGACCAACAAACCAAGGAACAATCATATAATCGTCCAGGAAGATGTGACTATACAAAGTCTTTTTGAAACTGCAAAAAAAATCCGCACAGTTGATACTGTGCGGATTAAATATATAGCAATTCTGCTTTTGTATCATTCTTTGGCGCAGATGCAATTGACTGGCAGTCGGCGCAGCGTTAGAATTCTGCTGTCTTGGGTGTGCGCGGGAAGGGGATGACGTCGCGGATGTTGCTCATACCGGTGACGAAGAGCATCAGGCGCTCGAAGCCCAGTCCGAAGCCGGCGTGGGGGCAGCTGCCATAGCGGCGAGTGTCGAGATACCACCACATATCCTTCATCGGGATGTTGCGTGCGTTGATTTCGGCCATCAGCTTGTCGTAGTTCTCTTCGCGGACCGAACCGCCGATGATTTCGCCAATCTGCGGGAAGAGCACGTCGGTGCCCTGAACCGTCTTGCCGTCGTCGTTCTGCTTCATATAGAAGGCCTTGATCTGCTTGGGATAGTCGATCATAATGACCGGCTTCTTGAAGTGCTCCTCGACCAGGAAACGCTCGTGCTCCGAGGCCAGGTCGACGCCCCAGCTGACGGGGAACTCGAACTTGT
>CAMOFI010000080.1 GCA_946613135.1 uncultured Bacteroidales bacterium | reverse complement strand
CCGACTTCATATTCTTCAGCACCGAGGGGAAGAAGGCCAGCAGCGTGAAAGGCAGAGCAAAGCCGATGCCGAAGCCAAGCATAGAAACGAGGCTGATCCAGCGGTTGGTGGTCGACGTGGCCAGCTCGACCAGGGCGGCACCGATGATGGGACCTGTGCACGAGAACGAGACCAGCACCGTTGTCAGCGCGATGAAGAACGGGGCCAGCAGACCGCCTTTGTCGGCCTGTGCATCGCTGGCGTTGACCCACTTCTCGGGCATCTTAATCTCAAACAGACCGAAGAACGAGAGGGCAAAAACAAAGAAGATGATGAAGAAAATCAGATTCGGGATGCCATGTGTGCCAATGACGTTGAGCGACTCGGGCCCGAGGAAGAGCGTCAGGATGGCTCCCAGCACGGCGAACATAAAGATTATCGAGAATCCGAAGAACAGAGCCTGGCGGCGATTCTTGCGCTTGTTGTCGCTGCCGTGCATAAAGAAGTTGACCGTCATCGGAATCATCGGGAACACGCAGGGCGTGAACATCGTGACGATACCGGCCAGCAGTGCGCCGAAGAAGAGGCCCAGCAGCGATTTCTGCTTCTCGGGCTGCTCCGTTTCGGGTTTGGCGGCAGCAATTTCGGCCGCAGGGACGGTTTCGGGTTTTACGTTTGTGTCAGCGGCGGCGGCAGAGGCAACACTGTCAGTGCTTTCTGCTACCACCTCTTCGCTTTCCGCTTTTGCTGCCGGCACCTTGAAGGTGAAAGGCACATCGTCGGGGGCTATGCAACTGCCGTCGTTGCAGAGCTGGTAGTACATCGAGCCCTTAACTTCGAAAGCCTTGTCGGTGTTGCGTTTGATTTTCTGTCGGAAAGTCACCTTGCCGCTGAACGAGCGGACGACACACTTAAAGATGTCGTCCATCTCCTCGTGCGCTTTGGGTTCCACTACGCCGCCGACGCGCTTATAGTTGGCGTTTTCTTCAAAAGTATACTCCGACGGGATGGGCCCGTTGGGGTCAGACTTCTGAGAGTAGATGTGCCAGCCGTCGTCGAGCGTGAGCAAGAACTGCAGTTCCACTTCGGTGGGCGACAACTCCTTGACATTGTATTTCCAATGTGCCGGATTGATCTGGGCGAAAATCGGCGAGAACGAAAGTAGGCTTATCGCCAAAAATAGAGCCTTGATTGTATTTTTCATTTTCATAACTATTTACAATATATTATTATTGTCGAAAAGACATGCAAAAATACTAACTTTTGCAAAAAAACAAAAAAAACTTCACCAATAATTGGTAAAATATAATTTTTTTTTATTTTTGCAGCGTTTAATGGAGTTGACAAAAAACAAACAGAATAGATTTACATAATTATAAAACAAATAGATGGGGTTGCCGAAAACCATACAGAGTAGGCATAATCAATTCAAAAACACAAAAAAATGAAAAAAGTTCTTTTAGCTCTCGCCGTTGTTGCTACTGTTGCTTGCTTCAGCAGCTGCAATAAGACTTGCACTTGCAAAACTCCTGCCGGTACAGTTGAGTACAAACTCGATGACCTCAATAGCACATTAACGAAAGCCGGTTTTAAAGAAATTGACAAATGCAGCGATCCTATCACTTGGGAAGCAGCAGGTATGACTCTTGAAACCGGATGGGCTTGTGAATAATCCAACATCTATTAGTAAATAAGCCGCCTTTTGGGGCGGCTTTTTTTATGCACACAACCCGATTATTTCAGATTGAACTGCAGCTTCTTTTCGCCCTTGGCAGTGCGGATATAGAGGGTGTAGTTCGATTTGGGCATACGGCTGATGGTGATTTTGGCTTCATTCTTGTACTGCGGTATGGTGCGTATGCTCTCGCCTTTGGCATTGACGAATTCCACTTCAGCCACGGGACTCTCCATAGTGATGGTGATATAGCCCTGTTCAAGATAAGGGTTCACCACTACCCTCTCGGTCGACGATCCCTCGGCAACCATGCCCGACGAGGCGATGAAATCCTGCTCGAAACGGGCTCCGTTGACAGCGGTCAATTTGCGTTGTGCCGGTTCGAAGGTGCGGTTGTCGTCCTGCGGAACGACGGTCACCGTGGCATTAGTAGCAACCTCGAGGTAGTATTCGCCGTTGGCGTCGGTAGTGGCCGACTGACCCTCTATACTGACAATAACGCCCTTCACCGGATGTCCTTTTTCGTCGATCACACGCCCCATGACAGGCTGTCCGCTGAAGCGCGTCAATCCGTTAAGGCTGCTGCCGAACCACTTCGAGCCCTGACCGTCGACCATCACACGCCTATGGATATCGTCGGGCAGCACAGTCTTTTTAGCATTATACACATGCCAGCTGTCCTTGCCGTCGAAGAGTGCAACACCCTTGTCGGTAACCATCCATATCGCACCCGAGGGGTCGAAAGCGAGGTCGTTGACCTGATTGCAGGGGATGGGGCTGTTAGATGTGCTGTAGACCGTCCACTTGTCGCCCTCCAAGCGCACCAAGCCACCAAGCGTACCCATCCACTTCACGTCATTTTTGTCGATAATGATTGCAGGCACGATGTTGTCGGGCAACGGCGAGTTGCTCTTGGTATAAGATATCCACTGTCGCCCGTCGAAGACAGAGATTCCGTCGTTGGTGCCTATCCACTTGCTGTTGCGTCGGTCGATGGCGACGCAGAGAATGAAGTCGCTCTGCAGGTCGGAATCAGACGAGGTGTACTTCTTCCATTCCTGCCCGTCGTAGCGCACAAGGCCGCCAAGGGTTACGCCTATCCACTTCACGTCGTTACGGTCGATAGCAATCTTGGAAATGAATTTCATCTGCAGCTTTTTCATCTGTTCCTTGTGTTCCGTCCAGCGCGAGCCGTCGAACTCTATGACGCCATAGTCGTCGGTACCTATCCATAGCACATTGTTGGCGTCGACGGTGAGGCAGTTCACATACTGGCCCTTCAACTTCTCGTTGAACATCGAGAAGTCGGTCCACGTCTTGCCCGTCAAGCGAGCCATGCCGAGGTCGGTTCCGAACCACTTGTTGTTCTTCTTGTCGTTGGCCATAGCCAGCACAGCATTGCCCAGTTCGGAGTTCTGCATCGTGAAACGTGTCCAGTTTTGGGAATGGAGAACAGAAAACGGAGAACAGAGAACTAAAAACAGCGATATAATAAAGAATGCTTTTTTCATCAAAAAAATCTTTAAACTTTAACCTTAACTTTAACCTTAACTTTAACCTTAACTTTAACCTTTCTGCCTGATCCGCAGACCTGCGACCGAAGTGGAGCAAACCTTTACCTTAATCTTTAACCTTTCTGCCTGATCCGCAGGCCTGCGACCGAAGTGGAGCAAACCTTTATATCACGTCTTGTGTTTTTCTTTCTTGGCAGCGGGAAAGAGGATATTATTAAGAATCAGTCTATAGCCTGGCGAATTGGGATAGAGCGACAGATCGGTCGGCGGGTCGCCCACAAAGTGGCGGTAGTCCTCAGGGTCGTGTCCTCCGAGGAAGGTCCACGTTCCCTTGCCATATTCGCCGTGCAGGTAACGCACCTCGCCGACCTCCTTGTTCTCGGCAAGAATAAGTGCGCTGCTCTTTATCGTTTCGCGACGGAAGGCAGTGGTTTGGCCCATGAAGCCATGGATTATGCGCGTATGGTTCTGCGTCAGCATTGTAGGTATCCAATCCCATTTGGCCGAGAAGTCGAAGAGGGTGAAAAAATCGTTCTTTTCGTTAATCTGGCGCTGGCGCGTACGATCGTCGATGTCGATAGTCGAAATCTCGTACTCCGACGGGTTTGTGCTGATACGGAAATCCTTGAAAGCAAAACATTTTGAAAAATCGAGCAACTGCTGGGCATTGGGTTGCATAGGGTCGCCGTCGAACATCACGTCGCAGATGTCGACATTCTCGGCCGCGAGGGCCACATCGTAGCTGTCGGGAGCCGAGCACATGGCGAAGAGGAATCCTCCGCCCATTACGAAATCGCGAATCTTGTGGCATACAGCCAGCTTGAGCTGCGACACCTTAGAGAAACCCAACTTGTGGGCTCGCGCCTCCTGGTCGCGGACATCCTCGATATACCACTGCGCATTGCGATAGTTGCCCCAGAATTTGCCGTACTGTCCGGTAAAGTCCTCATGGTGCAGGTGCAGCCAGTCGTAGGTGGGCAGCACACCGGCCATCACCTCCTCGTCGTACACCACATCGTAGGGTATCTCGGCGTAGGTCATCACCAACGTCACGGCATCGTCCCACGGCAGCTTGCTCTTGGGCGAGTAGACAGCTATTTTCGGAGCCTTCTGAAGACGCACGGCATCCATATTGACCGATGCGTCGGCAATCTCGCTGAGTATTGCCGTCGACTGCCCGTCGGGAATGGCGTCGGCACTGACCCCGCGGAGCTTGCATTCGCGCTCTATGGCGTCGGCATACTTCATCATAAACGAGCCGCCACGATAGTTGAGCAGCCATGTGACTTCCACATCGCGCTCCAAGGCATAGTAGGCTATACCGTATGCTTTCAGATGATTGCGTTGTGTCTCATCCATTGGTATCAGCAGGTAGGTGGCACGCAACGGCACCACCATAGCCAGCATTGCAACCAGTAAACAAATTATCTTCTTTTGCATCATATAAAAAATGTGCAGACAAAAGCCTGCACATTACATAACTGAAAAAAGGTTTATTTATTGTGTCACTTTTTCACAACACGACGCACCGACGAACCAGTGGAAGTAACAATACGCACAAAATAATGTCCTTTAGGTAGTTCCGACACATCGACCTTGTCGTTGTTCGACTCGGCCACCTTGCGGCCACCAAGGTCTATGACCTCGACTTTCAGCAAATCGGCTCCGCCGACATGAAGCACATCGCCCACAGGGTTCGGGAATACGGACAGCGATGCACTTTGCCTGTCGACCGCAGGAATATCGACGTGACCACACGGCCAAGGGATAAGGTTGGTACCACCCGAAAGGTATGCATACTCGGCCTCGACGAAGTTTTCGCCATACTGGTTGCGCACCCAATAGTTGATGTAGCGGTCGGTACCGCCACCGCTATGCCACACCGAGTAGACATCCTTTGGAGCCACCATTATCACCACCGAGTCGCGCTGGCCTGCTTCCAACCGGGCTGTGCCATACACGTATCCGTTAGGCGACTCCAGGCTCAGATAGGCTCCGCCTTGCCAGCCTCTGCCGTGAGTGCTTTCCATCACTACCGTCACCGGGCACATGTCTTCAGCATTGAGATTGAGCTGCACGACACGGACAGTGACAGTCTCATCGCCCTGAACAAATGTCAACGTAGCCACCCTCTCGCCGGCCTCGTCCGACTCGGACACATGGAAGCGAACCCATCCGGCACGTCCGAACTGAGCCTCGTCGACCGTCAGCCACGCGGCACTGCTGCTGACGCTCCACGTTGTATTGACGGCCTCGTTGATGCAAAAGAGCAACGAGTCGGTGCCACCCTCGCGGGTAAAGTTGAACATAGTGTCGCTCACACGCATTGCATAGTCGGGTACGGCACCGATGAGTGCCGCATTCTGGAGATTGAAGGTGTAGGTCCCGTTGCCACCGGCACCTCCAACGCCCGGGCTGATGGAGTCGACGGTGTAGAACCCGTCACCGATGCCGCTCCAGCCGAAGTTGAAGTGCAGATACTGGCGGCTGTCATAGCCGTCGCATATAAATCCGTGCCCACCCTGTTCGGCAGCACCCGCGTAGAGAATCGGATGCCCCTGATTGAGCTCGTCGATGAGCAAGGCACGCCAGCTGGCATTATTGTAGCCATATGCCTTGAAATGCACCTGCATGTCGCGACTGTAGTGGAAATAGTCCTTCAGCGAGTTGTCGATGCTATGCATGCCCTCCATACCAACCAGCCCTATGGCGCTGCTGCCTCCCGAAGCCGCCGTACCATAATCCATCTCGAGGCTTACACCGCAATGATACATCAGTGTAGCAACAGCCTCGACCTCCTCGTTAGTGACATATTGCGAGGTGCTGTCGCGCATGTTGGACCAGTTGTACAGTGTATGTGCAAAGTCGGCAGACTCGACACTACCCACACGTGGCGCAACATAGCTGTGGCTTCCCGTTCCGAAAGCCGGAAAGTTCCAAAACTTCATAAACTGAGCCTGAGCCGTGGCAGCACAGCCACTGACGGTGCCCGACGGGCACATGGCGTTGTAGGGGAAATACTGGTCCCAGCGCGTCGAGAGCAACGGGGCCACGGTGTCGCCCTCGCCATCTTTCGGAGCAAGCCCACGTTCCAACATGCACCAATCTCTCTTGTCGTTCTGATAGGACGGCACGTCGACATGTTGCATCGCCCTATAGCTCCGCACAGCATCGATCTGTTCCTGATAGCCTTCGAGCCAGCGTTGCAACGCTATCGGAATGCGCTCGGCATCAATCGTGCCGACGGTAGAATAGGCGAGCACAGGCTTCACGTCGTCGTCGGCAGCAACCATCACCCATCCTCCACCCTGGCAGGCGAAGAGGTAGATGCCGTCGTACGCCCATTGTCGTGGGGTCTTGTCAAGAACTACAGCCGATTTCGAGGTCCGAAGCGACGACATGAAATTTTTGGCGACTACAGCGGCCTTGTCGGGACTTACGGGACCAGCCGAAAGTATTGGACTATGGAGAATGAATAGCGAGAGAATTGAGGAAAAAAGAAGCGTTTTTCTCATATTAGCATGTTTTCTTGATTATCTGATTCGCTCAAAAACGAGTATATCCGTTCCAAACATTTCCTCCATCTCTTGGTCATTCATATCGTACATGATAGTCTCATTTTCTGAGTCATATATTAGTGTATCGCCCCACGATTCCGTTTCGCCGGTCTGCTCGTCGACATAATTCTGAGTCAGCACAAGATTCGTGCCGTCGAAGGTGTAAGTAAAGTCCCATGACTCGTTGTTGTTCTGACCTGGATAGTCAGGCATAGATGGGACGGTGACATTAAGGTCCATGAACATGCTGCCGCTTGTCCGGTCCACAAAATCGAGCATCGTGTTCAGTTCGAGCAGCATTTCCACACCCGAGTAGTTGTATGTGTTTTGCAGATTGCTCTGCCATGAGGTGTTGGCCAGCATCTCCGAGCGGTCCTGTGGCTGTGCCGGCTGTTCGGGTTTGGGGTCGTCCTTCTTGCAGGCAACCATTGTGGCCATCGACGCCACAAGAAACATTACAAAGAGTCTTTTCATTTTATCAGATATTTATGTTAAATGTACAAATTATGATTAAAAAGATGATGAAGGTCTGTAATTTGTGATCAATTCCTGGTCATTAAATGTAATTCCTGTATAAAAAGACGGTACGCAAGCATCCCTGCTTGCGGAATATTATGACAGAATACACATATATAACGAATAAGGTAGCCCGAATCTTACAGTCGATGCAAAATTTTTAGCATTCTGGAACATTTTACAAAATAATTAAATAAAAGTCGTATCTTTGCAAACGATTTTCGGACTGGTTGTCCAATATAACCACAAGACAATCAGGCAAAAAACCGATATGCGGATGTGGCGTAATTGGTAGCCGCGCTAGACTTAGGATCTAGTTCCTCACGGAGTGGGGGTTCGAGTCCCCCCATCCGCACAAACAGACACCCGCGAGACACCTTAGTGTCACGCGGGTGTTTTATCATATAATCAGTTCAAAATGCTCTTCGTGTAGAATATTGAACATTCTAAAGAGCACCTCTAACAATTGGAGATTCCCTGTAATTATTAGAGGTGTCCTAAAGTGAAAAACCGTTGCAATGCCGATTGATACAATATTTTTTTGTAACTTTGCACTCGAAAAACAACACACCAATAGTTGTTGTTGACTGAATTACACATCTTTGAAACAATAGCAACATTTATGGAAGACTAT
>CAMOFI010000079.1 GCA_946613135.1 uncultured Bacteroidales bacterium | reverse complement strand
AGATTGTCGACGAGCAGACTGGTCGTATCATGGAGGGACGCCGCTGGAGCGACGGTCTGCACCAGGCTGTCGAAGCCAAGGAGAACGCCAAGGTCGAGGCTGCCACACAGACTTATGCTACCATCACTCTCCAGAACTATTTCCGCATGTATAAGAAACTGGCGGGTATGACAGGTACGGCAGAAACCGAGGCTGGCGAGTTCTGGAACATCTATAAGCTCGATGTCGTCGTCATTCCGACCAACCGTCCCATAGCGCGAGTCGACATGGACGATATGATATACAAAACCAAGCGCGAGAAATTCAAAGCCGTCATCGAAGAAATTGAGCGTATGCGTGCCCAGGGCCGTCCTGTTCTTGTGGGCACCACGTCGGTCGAGACTTCCGAGCTGCTGAGCAAGATGCTGACGATGAAGGGTATCAAGCATAATGTCCTCAATGCCAAGTTGCACAAAAAAGAGGCCGACATTGTTGCCGAAGCTGGTGAGCCGGGTCGTGTGACGATAGCCACCAACATGGCAGGCCGTGGTACCGACATCAAGCTCAAGGGCGATGTGCGCGAACGCGGAGGTCTTGCCATCATAGGCACTGAGCGCCACGAAAGCCGCCGTGTGGACCGTCAGCTGCGTGGTCGTGCCGGCCGTCAGGGCGACCCGGGAAGTTCACTCTTCTTCGTCTCGCTCGAAGACGACTTGATGCGTATCTTTGGTTCTGAACGTATCGCAGCCATCATGGACCGTATGGGCCTGCAAGAGGGCGAGGTTATTCAGCATTCGATGATAACCAAGCAGATAGAGCGTGCCCAGAAAAAGGTGGAAGAGAACAACTTCGGAATGCGTAAGCGCCTTCTCGAGTATGACGACGTGATGAACAACCAGCGTACTGTCATCTATAACAAGCGTCGCAACGCTCTGTATGGCGACCGTTTGAGCATCGACATCTCTAACATGTTCTACGATACGTGCGAATTGATATACAACGACGCCGATCAGAATCATGACTATGAAGGTTTCAAGATGGAAATGATCCGTGTCTTTGCTCTCGAGGTGCCATTTACCGAGCGTGAGCTGTTCAACGCCCGTGGCAACGAGATGGTCGAAAAACTCTATGAATTGACATACAATGCATACCAGGAACGTATGCAACGCTTGGCGACAATAGCCTATCCGTTCATCCAGAACGTGCATGACAATACCCGTTACCAGAATGTGGTGTTTCCAATCACCGACGGTGTGAAGACGATGAATGTGATATGCCCTGTGCAAAAAGCCTATGACAATGGTGGCCGCGAGGTGCAACTATCGATAGAGAAAGGTATTACACTTGCCATCATCGACGATATGTGGAAAGAGCACCTGCGCGAACTCGACGACCTGAAGACCTCGGTGCAGAACGCTTCGTACGAGCAGAAAGACCCATTGCTCATCTACAAGTTTGAGTCGTTCAACCTCTTTGAGAAGATGCTGCTCGACATCAACCGCCAGATTGCCTCGTTCCTCAGTCGCGCCAGCCTTCCGGTCAAGGACGACAGCGAGCTGAAAGAAGGGCACCAGCCTACCAACAACCAGCGCAACCTGCGTACCAGCCGCAACGATGCTCCGGAGGCTCAGCGTACGGCACCGCGCGAGAAGCCGCAGCCAGTACATGTCGAGAAGAAGGTAGGACGCAACGACCCGTGTCCTTGCGGCAGCGGCAAGAAGTACAAGAACTGCCACGGACGCGACCTGGAAGCATAGAAGAGCCACAGCTTTGTGGACAAGGAGGAGCGGCGCATACGATTACTGATATGATTCATACAAACCGGAAAATTCGCTTTTAACTATAAAACATATAAATTATGAAAAAATTATTGTTGGTCATAGCTTTGATGACAGTCGGTATGATTCCGGCTCGTGCTCAACTGTTGCAGATGGGACTTAAGTTGCAGTATTCCACGAAGTCGATGGATGAGATGGTGAGTAGCGTGAAAGAAGAATACCAGAATTTCTCGACTGAATTCTTGAAAGGCTGTGAGGCAGGTGCATTGCTGCGTGTCAATATCGGACGATGGATTACGGTGCAGGGCGAAGCAAATTTTTCCATGGGTTCGGTATGGGATTCGGTTGATGCACAAACCGATTTCGTCAGTTCGGTGATGTCGGCTTTTGAAAATGTGCAGACTGTCAATATGTCTATTCCTGTATTGGCATCCATACACCTTGTCGAATTGGAGAAGCTTTTGTCTCTCAGGGTGTTTGCAGGGCCTGAATTCTACACAACCATCAAAGGTGTGAAGGATGAAGGTGTCGATTTTGCCAAGTATTCGCTTGTGTTCGGTGTCGGCGTCGACCTGATTGGAGCCATTTATGTCGACGGCCGTATTACCAAGCCTTCGGGAGGCGACATGCTTTACAGTCTTGGTGTCGGCCTCTTGTTTTGATAAACGGTCATAGAAAGTAAGGAGAGTGGGTCTGTGAACCGATTGATACTGCTGCTTGCGATGGCATTGCTGACATCGGCAAGGGTGTGCTGCCAAGTGGTGGGAACGGTTGTGGATGGCGAAAGCGAAACTCCGCTTCCCGGTGTTGCCCTGTATTGGAAGGGAACTACAGAGGGCGTTTTGAGCGACAACAATGGTCGTTTTGAGATCAAAAGACATCACATGTCGCACCAGCTCGTGGTCCAGATGGCTGGATATGCAGGCGATACAATTATCGTACATAGCGATACAACTCTGGCGTTGAGACTGCAGGCTGTGTCGAAACGGCTGCATAGGGTCGCAATACGCCGTCGCCGTCCTATGACGTTCAACAGAATCACATCGGTGGAACAGACCGAGGTCATCACTACGGAGGGTCTTCGTGGTCTGGCGTGCTGTAATCTTGGCGAAAGTTTCGAAAATTCGGCTACAGTGGATGTCGGCTACAGCGATGCCGTTTCGGGAAGCAAACAGATCCAGCTGCTGGGTCTCGCTGGCATCTATTCGCAGATGTTGCTCGAAAATGTGCCGTTCATCAGCGGACTTTCGGCTCCCTTCGGGTTGGGTTATGTGCCAGGCCAGTGGATGGAGAGCATCTCGGTGAGCAAAGGTGTGGCAACAGTCAAGAATGGCAATGACGCCATAACGGGAACGATAAACCTTGAATATTTTAAACCTGACAAGGATGATCGTTTGTCGATTAATCTGTACGAAAACAGTGATTTGAAGTCGGAACTTACGGCGCGGTTGAACCACCGCTTCAACGAGCACCTTGCCACAGGACTGTTGCTGTACGGCACCTATAACGCCCAGCGCTCCGACCATATAGGACATGACGGTTTTTCTGACTATCCGCTCCAGCAGCAGTTGAATGTGGTGAACCGATGGCGTTACGATAATGGCAAAGGCTTTGTGTCGCAAAGTCTTGTGAATTACATTCACGAAAACCGTTTGGGCGGCGACATGCGTTTTGAGCGGTCGATGCGTGGCAGCGACAGCATCTACGGCTTTGGCGGGACAACCGACAGGCTGTATCTTTTCACCAAAAACGGTTTCATGCTCTCGAGTACTGCCTCGTTTGGGTCGCAGGTTGCGGCCTCATGGTTCCGTCAGGATGCATACTATGGCATGTCGGACTATCGTGGCGAGGAGAAAGACCTTTATGTCAATCTGCTTGTCAATGCCGAGGTGAGCGGCGGCCATATCGTCGACTATGGGCTGTCGTTCCGCTATAGCGACGTAAGAGAGTCTCTGTCGTATTATCCGTACATCGGGTTTGTAGGACAGAACATGTTCGGCGATGGCGACAATTTTGACTATCGCGAAATCACGCCAGGGCTGTTTGGACAATATACATTCCGCTATGGCGACCGTTTCAATGCCACATTGGGAGTTCGCTACGACTACAGCGTGCCGCCTGCGGCCAATAGAAATCATGTGATGTACGCCCATTATGCCGCTGACGATTTCCGTTGCCACGCTCTTTCTCCACGTCTTCACTTCCGTTGGAATGTGTGGCACGACTGGATTCTCCGCGGGTCTGCCGGACGTGGGTTCCGAACGCCTAACCTGATTGCTGAGAATCTTGGAATCCTGGCGTCGGGACGTCGTATTGTGCTGACGGAATGGATAGGGCGCGAAGAGGCGTGGAACAGCGGCCTCAACCTGTCGAAACACATTAAGCTGGGCAACGGCCGCGAAGCCAATATCAGTGTCGATTTCTACCATACGAGATTTGTCAATCAGGCTATTGTGGACCTTGATGTCGCTGCCGACGAAGTGGATATCTACAATCTGGATGGCAAAAGCTATTCCAATGTGCTGCAGGCTGATTTCAGTATCGAGCCGTTCGAAGGTTTTTCTGCAACATTGGCAGGCAAAATCAATGACGTGATGTGCACCTATCATGGCGTCCTGATGCGCAAGCCATACACCTCGTTTTGGAAGGGTCTGCTTGTCATGAGCTACCACACACGTTTCGACAAGTGGCGTTTCGACCTCACCACGCAGCTCAACGGTCCGCAGCGACTGCCGCTCAACAAGGGCACTCTGCAGGGCGAGACCTCGCCGTATGTTTATATGCTGGGACAAATCACACGCAAATTCAAACATTTCGAACTATATGCGGGAGTTGAAAACATTACGGGATATGTGCAGGAACACCCTGTGGTTGGCCATGATGCACCTTTCTCGCAGGCTTTCGACGCAAGTATCATATATGCTCCGCTGATGGGAAGGCTTTTCTATGTCGGCATAAGACTTAGTGTACTTTGATTTAATTTATGTCGGCAGGTTTGTACAATATATAGCGCTGTTCTGCGTTATCAGAATAAATTTTTTGTCAATGAAAAGAATACTGATTGTTTTATTGCTTGTTGTGGGTTCTTGCACGACAGCATTTGCACAAAATAAAAAGAACACCAAAACGGCAGAAATTTCCATTCCGGCTTACTGCTGCAAGGGATTGAATGCCACCATAGAAAACACGCTGGCCTACGAAAGGGGCGTTGTGGAATGGACTTTGCACCAGGACAAGAAATCGGTGACGGTTGTCTACAAGGAGGGCAAAACGACTCCTGAAAAAATCGAGAAGGCATTGGCCGCCAATGGTGTACGCACTGCCAACGAGAAGCCCAATCCCCGTGCCATCGAAAAACTGCCCAAGTGCTGCCAGCCAGCCGCCCGTGGCGAGGCTTCGTGCGGAAAAATGTAACTGTCATAACAGGTAATATATGAATATAGTAGACCATATCCGCGAATCGCGTGACATTACTCGCGAGGAGCTCGGCCTTATCCTTCAAACAGAGGACAAGGACAGTGTGGACTATCTACGTAAATCAGCCCGCGAGGTGGCTACGGCGGTGTATGGTAATAAGATATTCATGCGCGGGTTGATTGAACTGTCGAGCCATTGCAAGAACGATTGCCTCTATTGCGGTTTGCGCCGTAGCAACGGGACAGCGGTAAGATACCGGCTGACAGACGAGCAGATTTTCGACTGCTGCGAGACGGGATATAAACTCGGTTTCAGAACGTTTGTGATGCAGGGTGGGGAAGACGGCTGGTTTGACGACAAGCGCATGTGCCGCATCGTGAGTACGGTGCGTGAGCGTTTCCCTGATTGTGCAATCACGCTTTCTTTGGGCGAGCGCAGTCGCGAAAGCTATCAGGCTCTTTTCGATGCCGGTGCCAACCGTTACTTGTTGCGCCACGAAACGGCATCGCCCGAACATTATGCCAAGCTGCACCCAGAGGAGATGTCGTGGCAGCATCGCGTGGATTGCCTCTACGCATTGAAAGAGATTGGCTATCAGGTAGGTTGCGGCTTTATGGTCGGCTCGCCATACCAGACTGTCGACACGCTTTATGCCGACCTTCAATTCATACGGACTCTTCAGCCGCAAATGGTTGGAATTGGGCCTTTTGTCTCGACACAGAACACTCCGTTTGCCGGATGGCCGAACGGGAAAGTGAGCGACACGTTGCGGCTGCTTGCCATCATCAGACTTATCCATCCGCATGTGCTCCTCCCGGCAACGACGGCACTTGGTACTCTACATCCTCAGGGGCGGGAGCTTGGAATCCAGTTTGGTGCCAATGTCATCATGCCAAACCTTTCGCCACGCGACCATCGCAAGGATTATGCCATCTACGACAACAAGATTTGTACGGGCGAGGAGGCTGCCGAATGCCGCGCATGCACCGAACAGCGTGTGAAACGCATCGGTTACGAAACGGTGGTGGACCGTGGAGACTTCAAAGGCGAAAAGTAAAGAGACTGTGATAACAGTATAAAACAACAGGAGGCATCGTTGCGATAGCCTCCTGTATTGTTTTGCCTGATATGGGATTGAGCCTTAGTTGGCTTGCTGGCGATAGCGGTTGACGTCGTTTTCGGAGTCCTGCACAGCCTTGTTGGCCTCGTCGACCTTCTCTTGGGCTCCGGCCTGTTTGCCCTTGTTCTTTTCGATGTTCGAGTTGAGTTTTTCGATGTCTTTGTTGAGGTCTTCTATCTTGCTCTGAAGCTTGGCAATCTCGGCCTGTTTTTTCTCTATTTTTTTCTGGTCGGAAGCAATGTCTTTCTCAAGTGCAGCAGCTGCGGCAACAGCTTTTTCTTGGTTTTTCTGGGCTTTCTTCAGGTTTTTCTCTTCAGCACCGAGTTTCTGCTGTGCCTCGTATTTGCCTACATAGGTCGGGAAATTCTCGGCAAAACGGCGCACGTTGACATTCAGTTCGTTCTGGCTGATGGTCAGGTTGGGCGACTTTGCAAAGAAGGTGACGATGGTTTCGCGGTCTTTCTTTTTGCCTTGTTCTTCTACTTTGGCGTAGAAGTCGACGGGTTGGGCATAGATTTCGGCAAAAGTCTGGTTGAGTACGGCGATATATCCGCCTGTTTTGGAGGTCTTGACGGCGCCCTCTTTGAGGCGTTGGTTGAGGGCCTCGGAAACAATGTCTTTGTCTTGTTGCAGCGAGATGACGAATGCCGGTACGGTGAAGTCGCCATATTGCACGGTGGTTTCACTAACCTGGGCTCTTAAACCAGAGAGAGCCAGTATTGCAATTGCAAAGATTGTAATTCTTTTCATTTGATGTGATTTGTTAGGATTATAAATTTATTGCGTAAATTTCTTCAATCATGTTCTTCACGTCGTCAGGGACATCAGACTTGCGAATTTCTTCGAGGAAAAGCTTGCTGAATTCGACTGACTTTTTCTCGTCGTGATATTTCTTGTCGTATTTGTCCATGAGTTTTTCCATCCCTTCGTAGCAAGATTCGAATTCGTCTTTTTTCGTGTCGTCGATACTTGCACCGTCGATCATGGAAAAGCATTGTTCAGTTTTGTGTGCAAGACGTTTTACGTCGCGTTGCATGCTACTGTTGCACGAGGATAGGATTATGAAAGATAGTGATATAAGTGCAATTGATAGTTTTTTTTTCATGAGATGTCGTTTTGGTAAGGCTTCAATCATTGTCATTAAATAATTTGCAAAAATACTAAAAAGTTTGCAAATGCAAAATTTTATTTTCTTTTTGGCGTTTGTTGTATATAAATATACTTTAGAACATGATGCGTCATTTTACTTATTATACTCATGGCACCTGTTCGGTGCAGATAGACTACGACTTGGACGACGAGGGACGAGTTCATAACGTTGATTTCCTTGGTGGCTGCAACGGTAACCTTCAGGGAATTGGCCGCCTTGTGGAAGGTATGCCTGCTGAAGAGGTTATCAATAAATTGGAGGGGATATGGTGTGGATTCAAGTTAACAAGTTGTCCTGACCAGTTGGCCACAGCGCTGAAAGAGGGCCTGGGTTCTGTCGTAGCGTAGCGGACGTCAGACAAAGAAAAAAGCCGCACATGTGCGGCTTTTTTTGACTTTACTGCTGTCATGGCAGGGGTATGGGAGCCCTACTTTTATAGTTCTATTTCGTCGATGAATTTGTAGTCGGTCTCGAAGTT
>CAMOFI010000078.1 GCA_946613135.1 uncultured Bacteroidales bacterium | reverse complement strand
AGGGCTTTTTCTTCCAGCATACGGTGTTCGGCAAGGGCAAGCCCGTATTGTATCTTTTCGGTTAGCAGTTGTGCATCTTTGTCAGACATAGCTTTTTATGGTTTTGAATGTTTCTTTGTCGTAGATTGTTGTCTCGAGTTGACGTCCTCCGCGAGCCACGGCGATGCGGGGCGAGGAACTGTTGTCGTAGAGCATCCAGTAGTCGACTTCGGAAACATAAAGGTTGAACAGATTGGTTATTCCAGACACATAGCGCCGCCGTGCTGTGGCGGTGGGGATATTGTGCCCGCCGCTTCTCACTCGTTCGGCTATACGCTGCAGCGCCAGCTCGGGTGTACGCAGCCAGAAGAATAGCAGTGTCACTATGTAGCCTTGGTTTTGCGCCTGCCTTACCAGGTTTATGTACGACTTCGTGGCCAGCGTTGTCTCGATGGCGAACGATTCGTCGCGCCCCAGTAGCTCGCGGATGCGTTTCAGCATCAGTTTGCCAGCCTCGATCGATGTGCTGTTGGGGTTGAAAGGGGAGAGGCCACGCGCTATCTCGTCGGCGTTGACAAACTCCTTGCATTCAAGAATCTCAGGCAATATAGTGTACGAGGCTGTGGTTTTCCCAGCCCCGTTGCACCCTGCTATTATATAGAGATTCTTGGTCATAAGTGCGTTATTGTATTATTGCTTTTTCGCTGTTGTTGAGGATTGGTTTAGACTTTTGTAGATCTCTTTGAGATGTCTTTTTGTGGACATTCCGGTGCTCTCAGTCCTCTAACACATTATAGTTTGCGCTTGATCTCGATCACTTCGTATGCTTCGACGATGTCGCCGACTTTGATGTCGTTGAAGTTTTCGATGTTCAGGCCGCAATCCTGTCCGCTGACAACTTCTTTGACGTCGTCCTTGAAACGTTTGAGCGAGGCCAACTTGCCGGTGTAGACCACGATGCCGTCGCGGATAACTCGTATGTTGCTTGTGCGGCTGATTTTGCCATCGAGGCACATGCAGCCTGCAATGGTGCCGACTTTGGAGATTTTGAATGTCTCGCGGATTTCGAGGTTGGCGACGATTTTCTCTTGTGTCTCGGGGGCAAGCATGCCTTCGATTGCGTCCTTGAGTTCGTTGATGGCATCGTAGATGATGCTGTAGAGTCGGATTTCGATATGTTCGGATTCGGCTTTTTTGCGAGCACCGACAGAGGGGCGCACCTGGAAGCCGATGATGATAGCATCGGAGGTTACAGCGAGCAATACGTCGCTCTCTGTTATCTGGCCGACAGCCTTGTGGATTACGTTGACTTGAACCTCGTCGGTGGAGAGCTTGATGAGGGAGTCGGACAGGGCTTCGACGGAACCGTCGACGTCGGCTTTGACGATAATGTTGAGCTCCTTGAAGTTGCCAAGGGCAATGCGTCGTCCGATCTCGTCGAGGGTCATGTGTTTCTGGGTTCGCAGTCCGAGTTCGCGGTTGAGCTGCGTACGGCGGTTGGCGATGTCTTTGGCCTCTTTTTCGTTCTCGGTGACGTTGAAGGTGTCGCCTGCCTGGCAGGCACCTGTAAGTCCGAGGAGAAGCACGGGTTGGGAGGGTCCTGCTGAAAGAACCTCCTGGTTACGCTCGTTATACATGGCACGGACTCGGCCGCTGATGGAACCGGCGACGATGGGGTCGCCTTTGCGTATGGTGCCGTCTTCGACAAGGATTTTTGCCACATAGCCGCGTCCTTTGTCGAGCGAACTTTCGATAACGGTACCCTTGGCTCTTTTGTTGGGGTTGCCCTTGAGTTCCATGATGTCGGCCTGGAGGATCACTTTCTCAAGCAGCTCGTCGACGCCGATGCCTTTCTTGGCGCTGATGTCCTGGCTCTGGTATTTGCCGCCCCACTCTTCGACAAGGAGGTTCATATTGGCAAGTTCGGTCTTGATGCGGTCGGGGTCGGCGCCGGGTTTGTCGATCTTGTTGATGGCAAAGACGATGGGGACTCCTGCTGCCTGTGCGTGGCTGATGGCCTCAACGGTTTGGGGCATGATCTTGTCGTCGGCTGCGATGACGATGATGGCGATATCCGTCATCTTGGCTCCGCGGGCACGCATGGCGGTAAAGGCTTCGTGGCCAGGCGTGTCGAGGAAGGTAATGCGTCGGCCGTCGGCGGTGGTCACTTCGTAGGCACCGATGTGCTGTGTGATGCCGCCGGCTTCGCCAGCAATGACGTTGGTCTTGCGGATATAGTCAAGCAGCGAGGTCTTGCCATGGTCCACATGGCCCATGACGGTGACAATAGGATTACGAGTGATGAGGTCCTCCGGACGGTCTTCTTCTTCAATTTTATGAAGTGCGTCGACAACGTCGGAACTGGCAAAGTTGATTTCGTAGCCGAACTCGTCGGCTATGAGTCGTATGGTTTCGGCATCGAGTCGCTGGTTGATGTTGACAAAGATGCCTACCTGCATGCATGTGGAGATAATCTGAGTGACGGGGATGTTCATCATTGTTGCCAGTTCGTTGGCAGTGACGAACTCGGTGACCTGGAGGGTCTTCTGGCTCTCCATCTCGCGCAGTTGCTCCTCCTCGATTTGCTGGTGTACTTTCTGTCGTTTTTCGCGGTTGTGCTTCGAGGTCTTGGATTTGCCCATTGGGCTGAGGCGAGCGAGGGTCTCTTTTATCTGTTTTTCGATCTCGTTGTCGTCAATCTCTACTTTTTTCTTCTCGGGAGCTTTGCTTTTCTTGTTCTTTTTGTCTTTGTTCTTGTCTTTGTTTTTGCCGCCCTCGTTGTTTTTGTAGCCCTGCGAGTCGTCGTCGACTTTTACGCTGTCTTTCTTGATGCGTTTGCGTTTCTTTTTCTTTTCGTCGTCGTTGCTTTTCTTGGGCTTGTCGAACTGGGTGAGGTCGATTTTGGACACGACCTTGGGTCCCTCGAGTTTTTGATACTGGGTTTCGATGAATTCCACCTCCTTCTCGGGGGCTTTCTCGACGAGTTGAGGCTCGGGCTGCGGCTCGGCGGGAGCTGTGGCTTGCGGCTTGGGTTCTACGGGTACAGGTTCGGCAGCTGGGAGTGTGTTTTTGTCGTTTTTCTTCTTGTTTTTGGCTGCTTTGGCTGGGCGTTCGGTCTTGGCGCCTTTGGTAGGACGCATGCGTGAGTTGATGGCCGAGAGGTCTATCTTGTCGACTATGCGCACTTCAGCGTCGAAGGCGTTCTTGCCTTCTTTGACGCCTGCCACAGAGCTGCGCAGCACTTTGGTTTCGAACTTGGGTGCCGGAGGTTCAGGTTCGGATTCCGGTTCCCGCTCGGGTTCCGGCTCCGGTGTCTCTTTTTCTGCTGCCGGTTGCGGCTGTGGTGCCTCGGATTGCTCTTTGGGAGTGTTGTCCTTGGCTTTGGGAGTGTTGAAATTCTTTATGATCACCTCGTCGCTATAGTCGGCAGAGTCGTCGTTTTCGATGTTCTGGGTGGCTTCGATAACCACGCTGTTGCCGGTGCTGATCTCTATGCGGTCGGCATTCTCTTTCACCTGTCGTTCGGCTTGGAACGCGGTGGCCAGCAAAGCATACTGCTCGGGGGTGATGCGGGCATTGGGGTTGGCATCGATATGGTGGCCTTTTTTGGCCAGATATTCTACCATTGTGGGTATGCCTACATTGAGCTCCTTGGCGGCTTTGTTGAGTCTTATGTTTTTCGGTTCTTCTGACATGTACACTCCTCTTTTAAAATATTTAACTTTGTCGTTAGCTGTTGTGCCAACTATGACCTTAACTGGCTGACGTGGTTATTATGTTGTTGTCGTTAGGCTGCATTGATGCGGTGTCGGACCGGCATCAGTCGTCAAATTCGGCTTTGAGTATCTGCAGTACGTTGTCGATGGTTTCTTCTTCCAGGTCTGTGCGGTTGATAAGCTCTTCTTTAGGCAATGAGAGTACGCTCTTTGCGGTGTCGCAGCCTATTTTCTTGAGCTCGTCGATTATCCACTGGTCGATTTCGTCGTTGAATTCTTCCAGGTCGACATCGTCAAGGTCTTCGTCGCTGTTGCGATAGACTTCGATTTCGTAGCCGCACAGCTTGCTGGCCAGTTTGATGTTGTGGCCGCCTTTGCCGATAGCGAGCGACACTTGGTCTGGTTCCATGAACACCTCGGCGGTTTTGTTCTCTTCGTTGATGTCGATACGTGTGATCTCGGCGGGGCTGAGGCTGCGTCGTATCATGAGTTCTGGACGTGAAGAGTAGTTGATGACGTCGATGTTTTCGTTTTTGAGTTCGCGCACAATGCCGTGGATGCGGTTGCCTTTCATGCCGACGCATGAACCTACGGGGTCGATGCGGTCATCGTAGGATTCGACGGCGACTTTGGCGCGTTCACCCGGGACACGGACAATGTTGCGTATGGTGATGAGTCCGTCGTAGATTTCGGGCACTTCGGCTTCGAGCAGCCGCTCGAGGAAGATGGGCGAGGTGCGGGAGAGGATAATGACGGGGTTGTTGTTTTTCAGTTCGACTTTGAGCACAATGGCGCGTACTGTGTCGCCTTTGCGGAAATGGTCGTTGGGTATCTGCTCGCCCTTGGGGAGCACGAGCTCGATTTTTTCTTCGTCGAGGACAAGGATTTCCTTGTTCCAGGGCTGGTAGACTTCGCCAATGACTATCTCGCCGACTTTATCCTTGTATTTCTGGAAGATAAGCGATTTTTCGTAGTCTTGGATCTTGCCTACAAGGTTTTGGTGGATGGCAAGGATCTCGCGTCGTCCGAACTCGGTCATCGGTACAGGTTCGGAGAGGTCTTCGCCCACCTCGAAGTCCGACTCGATTTTGATGGCATTGGAGTATTCAATCTGTCGCTTGTCGTCGGTCATCTTGCCGTCTTCGACAATGAGGCGGTTCCGGTATATCTCAAGGTCGCCTTTGTCGATGTTGACGATGATGTCGAAATTGTCGTCGGTGCCGAATTTTTTGGCAAGGGCGTTGCGGAACACCTCTTCGAGGATGTGCATCAGGGTCTCACGGTCGATGTTTTTGTAGTCTTTGAATTCCGAGAAGGAATCGATAAGGTCTGACGTCTTCATGATTAAATTCTAAAATGATGTCTGAAAGATACTTGTGTGTATTGTCTCAGGTTGGTTGTATGTAACTAAAAGTGGATTACTTGTTTGGCAGCCTTTATGTCGGCATAGGCTATGACGATGGGCTCCAGGGCAGCGTTCTTCTTGCCCGCGACTTTGATTTTGATGTTCTCGTCGTCGGCCTCGACGAGCTGTCCTTCGTAGGTCTCGCCGTCGAAAGTGGTGACGATGAGGTCGCGTCCTATGTTTTTCTTGTACTGGCGTTTAAGCTTCAGGGGCTGGTCAAGCCCTGCCGAGGCTACGTTAAGCTCGAAGTCTTCCTCGTCGCGGTTGAGGCTGTTCTCGATGGCGCGGCTGAGTTCGATGCAGTCGTCAATGGTGATGCCGTTGTCACCGTCGATGGCAACATTGATGCGGTTGTCGCTCGAGATCTTGAAGTCGACGAGGTATTTGTCCGTCCCGGACAAAGTGGAGTCGATAATGCTTAATACGTAAAGTTTGTCGATCATAGTTTTTTTCTTTTCCAATAAAAGAGGGGAACTTGCGTCCCCCTGCTCACTTTTTCAAGTTGCAAAGATAAGAAGAATATTTTGATTAAGAGCTTGTTTTGAGAAAAAAACAATCGGCGACTGATTTATATCTTTATGTGTCAAGTCTTTATATGAGATGTTTTTTGCCTGCTCCATTTCGGCGTATGCTGCTTTTTATCTGTTTTTTAGTGTCGTTTTCTACATTTTTTTGGCAATGCACAATTATTTTTTCGTTTGGACGTTCTGTCAATAAAAAAACATTTTATCTGATGAAACAATATTTGGACCTTTTGCAGCATGTACTGGACAACGGCATCCAGAAGAGCGACCGTACAGGAACAGGCACGCGAAGTGTGTTTGGCTACCAGATGCGGTTCCACCTCGATGACGGGTTCCCGCTGCTGACTACCAAAAAGCTGCACTTGAGGTCGATTATATACGAGCTGCTGTGGTTTCTGCATGGCGACACTAACGTGAAATACCTTCACGACCATAAGGTTACGATTTGGGACGAATGGGCTCGCCCCGACGGGGACCTTGGTCCGATATATGGGCACCAGTGGCGCTCGTGGGGATGTGCTGACGGAAGCCATGTGGACCAGATAGCGCAGCTTATAGACCAGATCAAGTCGAACCCCGACTCGCGTCGACTGCTCGTGTCGGCATGGAACGTTGGAGAGATAGACAAGATGGCTCTGCCACCCTGTCATATACTTTTCCAGTTTTATGTGGCCGACGGAAGGCTGTCGTGCCAACTCTACCAGCGGTCGGCAGACATATTCCTCGGCGTGCCGTTCAACATTGCTTCCTATGCCCTCTTCACGATGATGATTGCTCAGGCTACAGGACTGAAATACGGCGATTTTGTCCACACCTTGGGCGATGCGCACATATACAACAACCACCTTGAGCAGTGCAGGCTGCAGCTGACGCGCGAACCGCGCCCATTGCCGACCATGCATATCAATCCGGAGGTTAAAAGTATTTTTGATTTTGACTATGATGACTTTACGTTGGAAGGCTATGACCCGCATCCACATATAAAAGGGGAGGTAAGTGTGTGATGAAACAGCCGAATCCGAACAATTTCTGCATCATTATGGCGGGCGGTTTCGGAAGCCGCTTCTGGCCGTTGTGCTCGGTGACCAAGCCGAAACAATTCATAGACCTGATGGGTACCGGCGAGTCGATGATGCAAGCCACATTCCGCAGGTTTGAATCGATATGCCCGCGCGAGAACATTATCATCGTTACCACGAAAACCCACGAGGCCCAGGTGCGCCGACAGATTCCCGACTTGCAGGACTACCAGGTGCTCTGCGAGCCGTTCAGACGTAATACGGCGCCATGCATAGCCTATGCGGCATCGGTCATCAGCACCATCAATCCGAATGCCAACATCGTTGTGACCCCCTCAGACCACGCCATATTCGGAAGCAGTGACTTCGAACGCAACATCGGCGATGCCATAAGCATCGTCGACTCGCACGACTGGATAGTGACGCTGGGAGCCAGACCTGTGAATCCGAACATCAAGTATGGCTATATCCAGTTCCGCGAGGCCGGCATTGCAGGCACCTCGTCGAAGGTCCATAAGGCAATAACTTTCGTCGAAAAGCCTCCGCTCGAGATGGCATGCCAGTTCATTGCCTCGGGCGAATTTCTGTGGAATGCAGGCATCTTCGTGTGGCGGCTGCCGGTTCTTATGGAGGCATACCGGCGCCATCTGCCGTTGATAGCCGACAAGTTCTTCGGGCTGACGCTCGAGACACCGCAGAAGAGCCTCAAAGAGATATACACACAGGCTCAGAATATTTCGGTAGACTATGGCATAATCGAGAAAGCCGACAATGTGTATGTGATGGAGGCAGAGTTCGGATGGTCGGATGTCGAGACATGGAATTCGCTCTACGAGGCGAAACCCAAGGACGAGAACAACAATGCGATAACCTCCGGACATGTGCAAACCTATGACACCCATAACTGCATAGTGCATCTTCATCCCGACAAGTATGCAGTCATACAAGGATTGGATGATTATATAATCACAGCCGGAGCCGACACGCTGCTTATCTGCCGCCGCGACCATGAAAACCAACTGATGAAGTTCAACTCGGACGTGGAACTGATGAAAAACAAGAAGAACGACTGATGGTTTTTGCTATAAAAAGTAAGCTGGCACAATAATATCACAATCCGTGCGTTAAAAACAAATTCGACAATAAAGAAACAATTATATAATATGCAATACTATAAAATAAAATACCTACTCAAAGAGGATGTGTCTTCGCTTATCGACACAACCATTAACGTCAAAGGATGGGTGCGCACCAAGCGCGGCAACAAGAACGTGGCCTTCATAGCC
>CAMOFI010000077.1 GCA_946613135.1 uncultured Bacteroidales bacterium | reverse complement strand
AACAAAATTTTTACTGTCAACAAATTAATTCGTTAAATTCGTACAATTGCTCATTGCATTTTCTTTATTCATTATGTATTCGCAGGCATACCACG
Organism: uncultured Bacteroidales bacterium; assembly: GCA_946613135.1. GTDB lineage: Bacteria > Bacteroidota > Bacteroidia > Bacteroidales > P3 > Colimorpha. The sequence goes on along the minus strand of CAMOFI010000077.1, from coordinate 7,874 downwards.
CCGTTTATAAAAATATTTTTTAGAGGTGTCGTTCCATTTTTACAACCATATAATCCGACTCGACACGTTTCCTGTCGATATATAATGGGGCATTGGCGCTGACGAAGAAGGTGCAGACTTGGGAACCACCACTTGAATCTCCTCTTTTTCATCTTTTTGCTTGTCAATAAAACTTTCACCAGCCTTGACACGCGATTTTTTCCTGCCCGACAATTTGCGTTTTTTTATGGCTCGCAGGTTATACTCTTTCTTTATGATGTCCTCCGTTTCTTTGATGGTCGGTCGGTCCGGATAGTCATCGATCTCGTGTTCGCGCATCGGCACCGCGGACGCACTGTCGGCATCACCCGGCTGTGGGGCTACTGCCGTGTCGGCCTGCCCTGTTTCCGCCAGTATGGGAAGTTGTTCTGCGGGCAGCACATCCAAATCGTTAATTTCTTGAAGCACAGCACTGTCAGAGCCGACTTGTCTCAGCTTCGGTTCCCCAGTACGCATCGAGGCAATCTGACGTGGTTTTATATTGTCTGGCACCGCAATAATTGTAGGCACTATGCTGTCGGTCTTTTCTTTTTCAATGACAATGGTATCTCCGTGGCTTTCTGCCACAACCGGCGACGGCGTGCCTCCCTGGGGCCAGAGCAGCCAACCGAACACAAGCATCGCTGCAGCCAGCATAGCCGCAACGGCATATCGCCATACCGTGCGCCTGCGGCCAATAGGAACAAACGGGGCCTGACGATCATCCTGGGCATCGTATCGGTCAAGGATCTGCATCAGTTCCTCTTCCGACGGCAGAGGGATGCTGTCCATCTCTCTGCTGAATCGGCTATACAGCTTTTCTATTTCGTTATTCTTTTTCATCTTACAACCTCCTTGTAGTCCTTTAACAAACGTCTTAATTTTATCTTGATGCGCGTGATGCGCGTTGCAACAGTACCATACGACATGCCCAGCGTTGCCCCTATTTCGCCAGGATTGAAGCCCATAATCCACATAACAAACATGTCGCGTTCGTCAGAACGCAGTGACGCCACAGCCTGTCGCAATTCGTCCAACACATCCGAATCGCTTCCCTCTGCAGCAATAGTATCGGCCTCGCTGTTGCTTATCGCTTTTGTTTCCAGCTTGCGTTGGCGACTGGCATTGAGCATAGTGTAGCGCGTAACGGAGTATATCCAGGTCGAGAGTTTGCTTTCTCCTTTAAAGCTGTCATACGACATCCACAAAGCACAAACCGCGTCTTGATACAGATCTCTCAACTCAGAACGGCAACTGTTGGTATACATCGCGCATACCTTCAGTATCAATCGTTCGTGCTGCTTTATCATTGCTACAAAAGCCTTCTGTTTTTCCTGATGTGTCATCAAAAATCTATGAACTTTGGACTACAAAATTTTACCATTTTACAGCATGTGTAACATTTTTGCATTAATTTTTACAAGAAGGTGCATTTTTATTAAAAAAAATAGCCAGTGATGTGCGTAAAGACCACACCACCGGCTATTTACAAATATTGTTTTTTTACAAATTAAAGCTTGTCGTTCGAACCAAGCACGTTGACAATCTTGTGAACATACATCTTCTTCATACTCTCGCGGGCCGGTTTCAGATACTGGCGCGGGTCGAAGTGGTCAGGATGTTCGGCCATGTGTTTGCGGATGGCTGCAGTCATTGCCAGACGGCTATCGCTGTCGATGTTGATCTTGCACACAGCGCTCTTGGCAGCCTTGCGGAGTTGCTCCTCGGGAATACCGACAGCAGCCTTGAGGGCACCACCGTATGCATTGATTGTGTCTACCTCGTCCTGCGGCACAGAGCTGGAACCGTGCAGCACGATGGGGAAGCCCGGCAGCTTCTTCTCGATAGCCTCGAGTACGTCGAAAGCCAACGGAGGAGGAACAAGCCGTCCGGTTTGCGGATCCACCTTGCACTGCTCGGGTTTGAACTTGTAGGCGCCATGGCTGGTTCCGATACTGATGGCCAGCGAGTCGCATCCTGTACGGGTAGCGAAGTCGATGACCTCTTCCGGTTTGGTATAGTGGCTAACCTCTGAGGCCACCTCGTCCTCAACGCCGGCCAGAACGCCGAGTTCGCATTCGACTGTGACATCATACTTGTGGGCATACTCCACAACCTGACGCGAAATCTTGATGTTTTCCTCATAGGGCAGAGCACTGCCGTCGTACATCACGCTGCTGAAACCACTGTCGATGCAGCTCTTGCAGGTCTCGAAGCTGTCGCCGTGGTCCAAATGGAGCACAATCTGAGGATTGGGGCATCCAAGCTCTTTGGCGTAAGCCACAGCGCCTTCTGCCATATAGCGCAGGAGGGTTGCATTGGCATACTCGCGGGCACCCTTGCTAACCTGTAGTATGACGGGACTCTTGGTCTCTACAGCGGCCTGGATAATGGCCTGCATCTGTTCCATATTGTTGAAATTGAAGGCCGGAATGGCATATCCGCCATCGACAGCTTTGGCAAACATCTCACGTGTGTTCACCAATCCTAATTTCTTATAATCTACCATTTTGCAATATATTAATTAATTATTGATTGATTTCTTGTCAGTCTTTTGACTTTGCAAAATTACTAATTCTAAACAACATGGCAAAATTAATTTTTGCCATTTGACGGAAAAAGCGTACTTTTGCATTCCAAAACAACATTACACAGTACTAAAAAGCAATAGCATCATGGACATAGCACTAATAGGATACGGCAAAATGGGCCATGCCATCGAAGAACTAGCCAAGGAGGCGGGACACACCATCACCTGCACTATCGACAATCAGACACAACTGGAGACATCTGCGTCAAGTCTCAGAGCCTCCGATGTGGCAATCGAATTTACCACTCCCTCTACCGCTGCAGCCAACATCGAGTATTGTCTAAAGGCTGGAGTACCTATCGTCTGTGGCACTACGGGATGGTACGACTCCTACGACAGGCTCGCCGCCCTATGCAAGGAACTCGATGGAACTCTTTTCACAGCCACAAATTTCAGTATCGGCATGAATATCATGTTCGCCATCAATGAACGGCTGGCCGAACTCATGCATGGGCGCGACCAGTACCGCGTGGGCATCACCGAGACGCATCATATCCACAAACTTGACGCCCCAAGCGGAACAGCCATCACGCTTCGGCAACAAATCGCATCGCGACTCGGTGTCAGCGAAAACAATATCGCCATCGAGTCAATCCGCGAAGGCGAAGTGCCAGGCACTCACGTCGTACGCTACGACAGCGACATCGACACCATCACGATAAGCCACGAAGCACATAGCCGCAAGGGATTGGCAGCAGGCGCACTGATGGCGGCCGAGTTTGTATGCGGCAAAAAAGGAATCTTCACCATGAAAGACCTTTTAGGTATCTGACTCATACGTACAAGACTCTGTCATTATCCATATTTTTAGTAACTTTGCACAATATTTTTCTATTACAACACATCGCAACACAATATGAATAAACGAATTAGAACAACCGTTATATTCTCCTGCGCTCTGTTTCTGCTGGCTTCGTGCAGCAAAGGCGACCCTCGCAAAAACGGGATAGAGGCCGGCAAAGCTGCCTGCCAATGCTACAAACTGGAGAACGCCGAAGACGTCAGCAAATGCCTATCGGATATAGAAAGAAAATATCAGGACTTCCTTACCGACACGGCTTACATCAACGCGTCAGAAGAACAACAGCTGAAATGCATCAGCGACGGCGTGATCGATATAGTTCATCCTATAAAGGATAATACAATATCAAAACAAACAACAAACGACAGCACAAGCAAAAATTGACTCGCGCTTTTATTTTGACAACCCAATAAAACAGCAAATATATGTTCGTAACCCTTGGAAAATCCGGATTGGTCGTTCCCAAAAACGGCTTTGGTGCCTTGCCGATTCAACGCATATCGATGGACGAAACCGTCCGACTTATACACAAAGCCTTCGACAACGGAATGTACTATTTCGATACAGCCCGTTTCTATACCGACAGTGAAGAAAAACTGGGCAAAGCCTTGCACGACCGCCGCGACAAGGTGATTATCAGCACCAAAACCGGAGCCACAACGGCCGAAGGATTCTGGAAAGACCTTGAGACCTCGCTGCGGCTGCTTCAGACCGACTACGTGGATCTCTACCAGTTCCACAACCCATCATTCTGCCCAATGCCCGGCGACGGCAGCGGCCTCTACGAAGCCATGCTGGAAGCCCAGAAGCAGGGCAAGGTGCGCCACATAGGCATCACCAACCACCGCTTGGCTGTGGCTCAGCAGGCCATAGACAGCGACCTCTACGAGACGCTGCAATTCCCATTCTCCTACCTGGCTTCGGACAAGGAACTGCATCTCGTCAACCAATGCACCGAGAAAAACATAGGCTTCATCTGCATGAAAGCCCTTGCCGGCGGACTTATCAACCACGCCGCCACGGCCTATGCCTACCTGGCCCAGTTCCCCAATGTGGAGCCGATATGGGGCATACAGCGCGAAAGCGAGCTGGACGAGTTCATCTCGTTCCAGAGCAATCCTCCTACTCTTACCGACGAGATGCGCCAACGCATAGAGCACGACCGCAAGGAACTTACCGGTGACTTCTGCCGTGGCTGCGGCTACTGCCAGCCTTGCACCGTCGGCATCGAAATTGAGAGCTGCAACCGCATGTACCTCTTCCTGCGCCGCGCCCCCTATTCCGTCTACCTCACCGAGGAATTCAACCAGAAAATGCACCAGATCGAAGACTGCGTCGACTGCGGACTCTGCAAGAGCCGCTGCCCCTACGGGCTGGACATCCCCAACCTGCTGCGCCGCAACCTCGAAGACTGGAACGAGCACTGGGCTAATAAGGAGAAGTATTTGGGGTAATAGGGTTGAAGGGTTGGAAGGTTGAAAGGTTGGAAGGTTGAAAGGTTGAAGGGTTGAAGGGTTTTAAGGTTTTAATGATTAAAGATTTATAATTTTATTCTCATATTCTCCCATATTCTATCACATGTCGCCTGACACAATACATTTTTTTGAAGAACTGGCAGTCAACAACAACCGCGAATGGTTCATGGCCAACAAAGGCCGCTACGATGCCATCCGTGAGGAATTCATAGACCTCACCGCCTATATCATCGACGAACTCAGCCCTCTCGACCCCACCATCGGTCACCCCGACCCGAAGAAATACCTATACCGTATCTACCGAGACCTGCGATTCACTCAGGACAAGCGGCCCTACAAGACACACATCTCCTTCTTCCTCAGCAGCCACGGCATAAAGCGCAGCGGCGAGGCGGGCTACTACCTCCAAATAGGCCTCGAGGACTATGGACTGCACGGCAACTGCACCTTGGGAGGGGGCATCTTCATGCCCGACAAGGACAAGCTGGCAGCAATAAGGCAGGAAATATTCTACAACACAGACCAGTTCCTCGCCATACGCAACGACAAGCAATACAAGAAGTATTTCGGTGACGGATATTTCACCACCAAGATACTGAGCCGTGCCCCCAAGGGCTATCCCAACGACTGGGAACATGTAGACCTTTTGAAATACAACGACTACTGCACCATGCACGAAGTGCCTAACGACATCCTGCTCAGCGACAAATTCAAAGACTATGTCATGAAGGTGTTCCGCGCCAGCGTGCCGCTGAACCGCTTCATCCTCCAGGCCACCGTGCAACAGTAGCAAACACGGCAACACTCAGCAGAACCATTATCCTTACTATAATAAGACAAAAGAAAAACGCAGTGTTCTTCAACACTGCGTTTCCCTTTTTATAGAAGTATTATTTATTACTCCTCAACTTTGATATTGGGCTCCTCATGGATATTGGGCTCCTCAAGACCGAGCCCTTTCTTCTTGTCGACCACCTTAAGGTAGAGACCGATAAGAAGAGCGGCGACGCCAAGACATGCCAGCATGACGAGTGCCCAGGTATAGTCAAGTTCGTGTGCAGCCGTACCAGCAGGATTGGTATTGTCGAGAACCTTTCCGATAAGCAGCGGGAAAAGCCACAAACCGATATTCTGGATCCAGAAAATCAGAGCGTATGCCGAACCGATAATCTTCTCGTCGACGAGCTTAGGCACTGACGGCCACAATGCTGCAGGAACCAACGAGAATGATGCACCGAGAACAAGTATCGTTACGTAGGCAACGACCGTTCCGCCGACAGCGCTTCCCTTGCACATAGGCAGGATGAAAGCGAAGGTGAGATGGCAGAGCACCAACAGTATTGAACCTATCATCAACATCGAAGCTGCCTTGCCCTTATGGTCAACATAGTTGCCAAGTATAGGTGTGATGGCAACTGCCAAAAGCGGGAACACTGCAAAGATCGTCTCGGCCGTTCCACGCATATAGCCCATGTAGCAGTACACTACGAGTGCCACAACGGCGACAACCATAAGACCGACCTTCATGCCTTTCTTCTTGGAGAAGTTGCTTGCAAAAGCACAGACAGCAACAAGAAGCATGATTATATACTGCACAATCGTAACGGAGGGACCACCCCAGAAGGTGTTAGGATCGGCCTCGTTGAGCGTAAGGTTGCATTGCAGCATGTTGACAGCATATTTCTGGAAGGGGAAGATTGCACTGTAGTAAAGCACGCAGAGCAGAGCCACCAACCAGAATCCAAGGCTCGAAAGGATCTTGCCAATATCCGAGATTTTGAAAGGATCGTCCTTCTCTTCGGCCTCTCCAGTCTGGCTGTCGAGTTTCTTGTCCATAAAGAAATAGGTAACGAACATGATAAGAGCGATGCAGAGCAGAACGACACCAAATTTGACAGAGTTGTCGACATGGACTCCACCGCCAAGCTTTGCAAAGTAGGGTGAGAAAATCATACAGGTAGCGACACCCAGACGGGCAAGTGCCATCTCCGAACCCATGGCCAAAGCCGTTTCGCGTCCTTTGAACCACTTGACGATACCACGGCTGACGGTGATACCTGCCATTTCAGCGCCACAGCCGAAAATCATGAATCCGCAAGCAGCCAATTTTGCCGATGCAGGCATGCCTTCGTAGAACGGCGAAACTCCAAGTTGCTCAAATACCGGGATATGATTCAGGTGAGTGTTGAACCAGTTCTCCAAGCCTGTACCAATAAAGTTTGGACTTATGGCATAGAACTTGATCAATCCACCGACAAGCATAACGGCACCTGATAGGACTGCCGTGAAACGAACGCCCATCTTGTCGAGAATAATTCCCGCAAAAATAAGGAAAAACACAAAGACATTAAGGAATGTCTCTGATCCCTGCATTGTTCCGAATGCCGTGGAATCCCAGCCACGTCCTCCCTCTTCGACGGGGAGCATCATCAAGTCTTTGATTGGCGACAGAATGTCCATAAAAATGTAGGCGCAAAACATAGCAAGCGCCAACAGCAAGAGAGCAATCCAACGCATTGCTGCACTATCTCTCAATGTTTTAATTCCTGTTTGTGTCATACTATTTTTATTTAATTATACATTTCAAACGGATTTGCAAAATTACGAAATAATTACAACATAGAACAGAACATACAAAAAAAAAGTTAAAAAGGCATACAACAACCTACAAAGCAACAACTTATTCCATAATATTTATATCGCTTTTTGTATTTGAAACACTTCAAATTATTTATGTGAAATATTTTAGTATAGACTGCGTTATCATGGAACATTAGACTGCGAATTATTTATATAAGTAATTGGTCAAATTTATTTGACATTTATGGCAATTTACGGACATTTACATTCTAAAAAAAATTGCTGATAATTGCTGTTAAATTGCTGATAATTACCGTTAAAAGAAAAAATAAATTTCTGGTTAATTCATGGCCTATTTATGGTAATTCCTGTTAAAAAAATATTGCTGTTAAATTGCTGATAATTGCTG
>CAMOFI010000076.1 GCA_946613135.1 uncultured Bacteroidales bacterium | reverse complement strand
ATTCGAGTAATTCGTAGGTTGCGTTCGACCATTCGCAAAATATCAGGATGAAAGGAATTCGAGTAATTCGAGTAATTCGCCGTTCAAAAAGGATTTCGTTTTTTTCTGCGTTTTCTGCGTGACTTGAAAGTCTACTTGCAAGCATTGGCGTCAAGAGTCTATAGTGGGGCTTTGTAGCACCTTATTTTTTATCATCACTAAATTCCCGGCGTATATATTCGAAGGTGGATTGGATATTGTGCATGGCTTTGCCTTTGACGAGGCGCAGCCACCAGTAGCGCACGTTGTTCCCTATGGCTTTGAGCGCATTGACTGTAGGTCCGGCAAGGATGGCTTCGATATGCAGCAGCGCCACTGCTACAAGTCCCCACCAGGGGCCTATGTCGGCCAGATGTTTCATCCAAAATCCGTCGTTGCATGCTATCACGATGCCGATGACGAAGGCGTAGACTATAGAGAGGAGGAATCTTACTCCGAAATTTACAGAACTGCGGAACTGGCTGTCGGCAATCAGCCTTCGCATCAGCAGATGTGTAGGCAGGAAGGGAATAGGATAGCTCAGCAGACAGAAGAGGAAAAGCCAGCGCACGACGGGGACCGTTGCTACGCCGGCGACGAGGGCGGCGAGGGGGAGCAGCGAAGCGGCAGTGGCGGCAAGGCTCCAGTGGTCGGGAACCATTTGTTCGCGGATTCGGAGACGGCGACACTGGTCGCTGAAGTCGCGTGTATGGGCGGCAAGGGTGTCGAACTCCGTCTTTTTGTTGTCGGAGAGGGCCATGGCGTCGAGTTCGAGCGAAATCTCCTGTCGCATGCGGAAGCGGTTCCAAGCACTGTTGGTCAGACCTTTGCTGCGCCTGCGACTGCTGTTGAGGATGTTGCAGAGTGTAAAAATCTCATCGTAGTGCTCTTGGTTGCGTATGTCGTGCATAAGAGGGCTGAGAGCCGTGGCGAGGGCCTGCCGCATCTCGTTGAGTGCCACGGGCTCGTTGTTGCGGTAGTCTTCCATGAATGGCATCACGGGAATGGGTTCTCCGATGTTGACGACGAGGTTGGCGTAAGGTCGTTCGTATTCGTCGAAGTCGATGCCTGTGGGGACTATATACAGTGGGTGGTCGCCAAGTTTCAGCTGCGTTTCGCCGGCGATGCGGAACATGCCTTTACCCATTGGCAGGAGGCTGTGGCGGTTGTTGTGGCGTCCTTCGGCCATGAGGCAGAGAGGGAAACCGTCGAGGAGCACGTCGCGGCTGCGGTCGAAGATGTCGTTGTTTTTGGCCAGGCTGCTCTGTCCGTCGCGGATGCGGTACACGGGCAGAATCTTAAGGAAAGTGAGGATGGCTCTTATCAGTGGTTTGGCGAAGATGTCGGCACGGGCGAGAAAGACAGGAGGCTTGGGTGCGAAATTGAGGACGGCAAGGGGCTCCATGAGGGCTTGCTGATGACAAGGGGCAATGATGTAGGCGCCGTCGGTAGGCAAGTTGTCAAGCCCATGGACGTCAAAACGCTGATAGTGGCAGCGTGTGCCGAACTGAACAAGGGGACTGAGGACGTTATATAGTGTGTTATTGTCTTGAATGGCTTTCATTATCAATTGTTTTATTATAAATTAACAATTGTTTCTTTTTGCAAAGATACGAAAAAAGTTTTTTTTGAGTTATTATTAGCAAACAAAACGAAGATGCATAAATCAAGATATATTATTCTGCTGATTGTTTTTGTGGCTATGGCCTGCAACGGCGTCAGCACGGCTATGGCACAGGGTAATGGCGTCAACACCATACTCAGCTATGCCACGGTGGTGGATGGCGACACAATACCGATGGTGCATCTGAAGCCTGTGACCGTCGTCACAAAATGGGCTTTGCTTACGAACAAGGAGATAAAGAAGAACCAGAAGCTGATACGCAATGTCAAGAAGACGCTGCCTTATGCCAAGGAGGCGCGTCGAAGACTGCAAGAACTGGAGAAAGAGATGGCGAGCCTGCCGCCCAAGAAACGTGGCGAATATGTGAAGAAGGTAGAACAGGAGGTGCTCGACGAATTCAAGGAGGATCTGGAGAACCTCACTTTCTCGCAGGGCAAGGTGTTGCTTAAGTTGCTGGACCGCGAGACGGGAAACACTTCATACACCCTTGTGGCCGATTTGAGAGGCAAGTTCAGGGCTTCGTTCTACAACACGTTTGCCCGTATGTTCGGCTACAATATGAAGGAACGTTTCGACCCGAAAAAGAACAAGGACGACAACCTGCTGGAACGTGTGGCGCGTTCCGTAGAACTTGGAAGGTTATGAGATACGGCTTTTGTTTTCTGTCGGCAGTGCCGCTGCGCAGGGATGCGTCGCATGCTTCGGAGATGGTTTCGCAGATGCTATTCGGCGATATGATGCAAATCGACTCGGTGCAGCCGGAATGGGTGCATGGCAAGATGCTGTACGACGGCTACGAGGGCTGGGTGAGCAGCAAACAGGTGGTTCTGTCGGACCATATTGTCGAGACGGACTGTGTGGCGACAGAGGAGGTGCTGTGTGGTGTTCCGCCTGAGTTTGGAGAGATGCTTGGCGACATGGCGGTCCGGATTCCTGCCGGTGCGAGCTGTTGCCGTTCGTGGCTATACGCTCCGCTGCCGTCGTGCTTAGGCGACGTGGTGGACACGGCCATGCGTTTTCTCGGTGCGCCATACTTGTGGGGAGGCAGGACAGCGTGGGGCATAGACTGTTCGGGTCTGGTGCAGGTAGTCCATAAGATATGCGGCATTGTGTTGCCTCGCGATGCCTCGCAGCAGGTGATGTGCGGACGAGAGGTGGGACTTGGTGAGGCCCAGCGAGGAGACATGGCCTTTTTCAACGACGGGAACGGCCGTCTGACACATGTGGGTATAGTGGTTGGAGACGGACGCATAATCCACGCGTCCGGGCGTGTCCGCATCGACCAGTTGGACAAGAAAGGCATTTTTTGTCGGGAATACAACAGATACACCCATTTCCTCCACTCGGTAAGAGAAATTTCTTGACTTTTGGTTATGTTTTTTTCGCGTCAGTGTCATTGTCCGAAAAAATTTGTAAATTTGTAACTTCTTTTAGCGAAAAAAAACATGGTACAGACTGAGAAGGAAATTGTTACAGATTTAAAGGCCGGCAAATTCCGCCCTGTATATCTAATTACGGGCGAGGAAAACTATTATATAGACCTTTTGTCGAACTACTTTGAGAACAAGGTCATCGCCGAGGAATTCCGCGATTTCGACCAGACTATTGTCTATGGCCGCGATGTGGATATGTCTGTCGTGTTGAGTCTTGCCAAACGATATCCGATGATGTCGCCCATCCAGCTGGTGCTTGTCAAAGAAGCTCAGGACATAAAAGACTGGGACCTGCTGGTGAAATACCTTGAGAGTCCACAGCCGCAAACGGTGCTGGTGTTCTGCTACAGGCACAAAAAGCTGAAAAAAACCACAAAGGTGTACAAAGCTATCGAGAAGACGGGCTCGGTTTTTGAAAAGGGCAAACTGAAAGACAGCGAAGTGCCGGGATGGATAGCCAATGTGGTGCAGAGCAAAGGTTATTCGATTACGCAAAAAGGAGCAGAACTGATTGCCGAATATTTAGGCAACGACCTCGGCAAGATTATCAACGAATTGTCGAAGGTATATATCTCGCTACCGGCGGGAGAGGTGATAAACGAGGATATTATAGAACAGAATATCGGCATCAGCAAGGACTATAATGTTTTTGAACTCCAAAATGCCATAGGCCGCCGCGACGTGGTGCAATGCAACAAGATAGTGAACCATTTTGCCGCCAACCCCAAGGACAATCCTATACAGATGGTGCTTCCGCTTCTGTATGGTTACTTCATCAAAGTCATGATATACCACCAGGTTCCCGACAAGAACGCGGCAGCATCGGCTATGAAGGTGAATCCATATTTTCTTAGGGACTATGGCGTGGCAGCCAGCAACTACACTCTCGGCAAGCTTGCGTCGTGCATAGGCTACCTCTATGATGCCGATCTGAAGTCGAAGGGTGTGAAAAACAGTGGCAATGTTTCAGATGGCGAGATATTGAAAGAATTGATATTTAAGATAATACATTAGTTGGCAATGCCTCGTATTCAAAAGAGTCGTTTTAATTACAGATATATAACTAATCTCAGATAACGTGTTTAAAATAAAATACATATTTTTTCTGTTGGTCTTTGTAGTGGCGAGCCTTGGCGCTTATGGTCAAAACATCATAAAGGGAGTGCTTCTCGACGACGAGAAAGGCGAGGCAGTTCCTTTCGCCCAAGTCTATCTTGAGGGTACCAATTACTGGTCGTCGACCGACTTGAACGGATATTTTCTGATCAACAAGATTCCTGACGGCAATTATGTTATAAAGGTAAGGTATATAGGCTATGAAGAGTATAGCGAACCGGTGACGCTGAAGCACCAGACGGTGACACGCAATATCAACCTGAAACCGCTGTCGACACGGCTGAAAGATGTCGTGATTACGGGCAACAAGAAGCAAGAACGCAAAATGCAGACTCAGGTGTCGGTAGAGAAGATTACCGCTGTACAGATCCAACAGATGCCGTCGATTGGCGGTCAAGCCGACTTGGCTCAGTACCTGCAGGTGCTGCCTGGTGTCAACTCGACTGGCGACCAGGGCGGGCAACTCTATATCAGAGGCGGTTCGATGATACAGAACCTCACTTTGCTGGACGGAATGGTGGTGTATAACCCGTTCCATTCCATAGGACTGTATTCCATATTCGAGACCGACGTCATTCTCAATGCCGATGTGTATACCGGAGGCTTTGGAGCAGAATACGGAGGACGTCTGTCGTCGGTGATGGATATTACCACACGTGACGGCAACAAGAAGCATCATGTAGGAAAAATAGGTCTTAACACGTTTGGTTCCAGTCTTATATTGGAAGGTCCCCTGAAGAAGGAGAAAAACGGGTCGACCTCGACAATCACATATCTCCTGTCGGCCAAGAACTCGTTTTTGTCTAAGTCGTCGAAGGCCATTTATCCCTATGTGGATGGTGGGCTTCCGTTCGATTTTACCGATATCTATGGCAAGCTTTCGATCAATTCTGGATTGGGCAGCAAAATCAACTTCTTCGGTTTCAGGTTCGACGACCGCGTCAACGGCTACCATTCACTCTCTGATTTCCATTGGAACAATTTTGGTGCCGGCACCAACTTCGCACTGATGACAGGCTCGTCGTCGCTGATAGAGGGAACGATAGCCTATTCAAAATACGACGTGAACCTCGACGACGGAAGCCGCACACCACGCTACAGCAGTATCGGAGGTTTTAATATGTCGCTGAATGTCACGAATTTCATGGGCCTGAACAGGATGAGGTATGGCTTGAATATCGAAGGCTATTCGACCGACTACCGCTATACCAATGCCTATGGTGTCAACCGCTCTCAGAATGAGAACACTACATCGTTCTCGGCATATATGAATTATCATGTCAATGCGGGCAAGTGGCTTATCGATCCAGGTGTGCGTTTTGTATATTATGCCTCTATTGCTGAGCCGTCGATAGAGCCGCGTGTGTCGGCCAAGTTCAATATGAACGACAATATCCGATTCAAGGTGGCTGCAGGCATGTACAGCCAGATAGTGCTCGATGCCCGTTCGGACCACGATGTGGTGAACCTTTTCAGCGGTTTTCTGACGGGCACAGGGCAGCTCAACCTGCCCAACTCGTTCCAGGGCGAGCCGGTAGGCAGTTGTGTGCAGAGGGCGCAGCACATAGTGGCAGGCGTGGAGTACGACATGATTGAGCATCTTACGTTCAATCTGGAGGTGTACTACAAGAATTTCAGTCAGTTGCTTGGCATGAACCATAACCAGATCTTCGACCGGTCGGATCCGGCATACGTTCCGGGAGGGGTGTATGAGAAGCCTCAGTATCTGATGACGGATTTCATCATCGAAAAGGGTCACGCTACCGGCATGGATATCAGTGCCTGCTACGACCTGGAACGGCTGTACCTGTGGGCCACGTACTCGTTGGGCTTTGTGCAACGCACCGACGAGGTGCAGACCTACAACCCGCACTACGACCGTCGTCATACGGTCAACCTGCTGGCGACATATGCCCTGGGCGACGATAGACAATGGGAACTCAGCGGACGCTGGAGTTTTGGTAGCGGGTTCCCCTACACTCGCACGGCTGGGCTATATGAGAGTCTGACGTTCGGCGACGGGTTGCGTACCGACTATACCGCAGAGAATGGAAGTATGGGGATATACTATGGCGAAGTGTATGGGGGCCGATTGCCTACATACCATCGTCTGGACTTGGGCGCAAAGCGTAAGTTCTCGTTCGGCAAACGTTGTCTGCTCGAGCTTTCGCTCAGTGTCACGAATACCTATAATAGAAACAATATCTTCTATTTTGACCGTGTTTCGTTCGCGCGTATCGACCAGCTGCCGATACTGGTATGCTTAGGAGCCCACTTGAAATTTTAGCGGGTTCTGCAAAAACATCGCCTCTTGCTTTCATGTAATACCTGCCAACCGTTCATTCAATTCTTGTCCAGTCGATGGGGGGTTGTCCTTGGCGGGTGAGGAGTTCGTTGGTCTTTGAGAAATGGCGGCAGCCGAAGAAACCGCGGTAGGCGGAGAGCGGCGACGGGTGTGGTGCCGTCAGCACGTGGTGCTTGCTGCGGTCGATGAGCTGCGCTTTGGCTATGGCGTAGCTACCCCATAGGAGGAAGACGATGCCTGAGCGCCGTGCGGAGAGTTCGCTGATGGCAGCGTCGGTGAACTGCTCCCATCCGTGGCGCTGGTGCGAGCCTGCTTGATGGGCACGCACGGTGAGCGTAGCGTTGAGCAGCAGCACCCCTTGGTCGGCCCAGCCTGTGAGGTTGCCGCAGGTGAGGGGAATATTGGTCCCCAGGTCACTGTTGATTTCCTTGATGATGTTTACCAGCGATGGCGGCACGGCGATGCCCTGAGGCACCGAGAAGCAGAGGCCCATTGCCTGTCCGGGCTCGTGGTAGGGGTCCTGGCCCAGTATGACCACCTTCACCTTGTCGAACGGCGTGCGGTCGAAGGCGGCAAAGATGTCGCCACCTTTGGGATAGCAGGTGTACTGCTGCCGTTCGGCGATTAGGAATGATTTCAACTCGGAAAAATAGGGTGCTTCGAATTGAGGTTTCAATACAGCATACCAAGAGGAATCGATATTTACGGACATGGTTTTTGTTGTTTAGGATGATGTCGGCAGTTACGCAAGGAAAGGATTGTATTTCTTCTCGTCGCCGATGGTGGAGTGCTCGCCGTGGCCGGGGAGGACAAGATAGTTGTCGGGGAGGGTGAGTATTTTCTCTTTGAGGTTGGATATCAGTGCTTGATAGTTGCCGCCAGGCAGGTCGGTGCGTCCGATGCTGCCCTGGAAGAGGGCATCGCCGGTGGCTACGGCCTCCTCCGAAGGGATGACGAAGCAGAGGCTGCCTTCGCAATGGCCTGGCACATAGCGGCATTCGATGTCGATGTTGCCGACGCGGAGCATCGTACCCTCGTCAGCGTGGACGGTGTCGAGGTCGTCCATCCTTGTAACTTCGAAACCCA
This sequence comes from uncultured Bacteroidales bacterium, assembly GCA_946613135.1. Classification (GTDB taxonomy): domain Bacteria; phylum Bacteroidota; class Bacteroidia; order Bacteroidales; family P3; genus Colimorpha. Next base: position 611 of record CAMOFI010000076.1, on the reverse strand, counting down.
TCATCGCACCATAGGCCTCGGCTTGACGCAACAGTTTTTGGCCGTCGCAATGCATCGTTATTGGCAGATGGTATTTTGCCGACGTCTGTCGCAGACCGCAGATATGGTCCACGTGGGCGTGCGTCAGCAGCAACAGGGTGGGGGTGAGTTCCTTGCGTTCTACGAACTGGAACAGTTGTGCATCCTCGTAGGTGGTCTCCATCGCGGGGTCGATGATGGCGCACTGCTTTGTCGTCTCATCATAGACGACAAAACAGTTGACTCCGAAATGATTGAATGTGAATTGCTTTATCATAAACTTGCACGATAATCTGTTTTGCAAAGATACGAAAACATTTCCTCATATCGCCTATTTTTCTTTTTGCCAATCCGAAAAATAGATGTGTTTTTGCACCGGCGCAAGTTATAGTGGAATGCGTGTGGGGTGCAAACTCCAGTGGAGCGCGCAGAGGAGATTTTTAGGACGTAGAAAAATAATTTCGTCAATCCAAATAAAAGTTGTATTTTTGCAAATTGAAACAGATATAGATAATAGAAATGCAAACCCAAGCAAACCATCCAGAAATATCGGCCGTGGATGCGCTTTGGACGCTCTACTTGCAACAGCCGCG
>CAMOFI010000075.1 GCA_946613135.1 uncultured Bacteroidales bacterium | reverse complement strand
GCGGTGTCGTAGAGCCAGTTGTTGTCCCACATGTAGTAGCGTTTCAGGTCTTTGATCTTCGTCAGCGGCAACGTGTCGGCCACGCACACGGCGTTGCTGTACTCCAGCCGGTGGCCGTTCATCTCGACGGTGAAGAGGCTGATGCTGGGGTGGCGGCCGTCGGGGTATAACTTGTAGTCATAATTGTATGGCGGGTCGGCCTCAAATCCCATGGTGAGGCGCTTGGCGGTGCCTGGGTTCCAGAACTCGTACTGCACATCCACGCGGGCCATCCCGTTGTCCATCAAACTGATGGTCAGCACCTCGCGCCGCACGCTGATGTCCGTCTCCTGCAGTGGAACGAGCTGGTTGCCTTTGGTGTAATAAGTGCAGTCGTTGGCTTGGACCTGCGACGTGACTCCGAGGAGCAAAACAACGCAAAGTACTATATTTCTGAAAATTGACATTACGTTTTTGTGATTAAATATTTTTTTTAGCTGCTAATGGCCATAGTACACAAGTCTGCAAAACTTGATGATAGGTTTAAGAAAATTTTTTTTGTATTAAAAAAACGTCAAGTGTTTTTAAATATTGTATACTATTCTTTATGTAGTCAAAAAAAGTTTGTACTTTTGCAAGTCTGTATGGAATTCAATAATTAATTATAACTATATGAAAAAAACCATTTTAACAATTGCAACTATGGCATTAATGGCTACCGGTTGTCAGAAAAAAACCGAGTTGACGTCGGGTATCGACCTCAACAACCTCGACACAACGGCTTCGCCTGTCGACGATTTCTATCAGTATGCATGTGGAGGATGGATGGCCTCGCATCCTCTCGATGCCGAGCACAGCCGCTACGGCTCGTTCGACTTCCTTGCTGAAGAGAACCAGAAACAGCTCCGCACTATCATCGATTCTGTCTCCGCACAGAACAACAAGAAAGGCTCAATAGCCGACAAAATCGCTACACTTTACAACATCGGCATGGACAGCGTCCGCCTGCAGAAGCAGGGTGCTGAGCCTCTGAAACCTTATCTCGACGAAATCAATGCCCTTAAGACTCGTGAGGACATCTGGGCCGAGGTGCTGAAGATGCACCATCGCGCCAACCACGTCCTGTTTGGCGTCTTCGGCGAAGCCGACAAAGACGATGCCAAGCAGTGCATCGCATGGGCTTACCAGAGTGGCCTCGGTCTCGGCGACCGCGACTACTACCTGACCGACGAAGGCAACAACAAGAATATCCGTGCCGGATATATCGACCTTATGACCAAAGAATTCGCCCTTGCCGGATACGACCAGATGAGCGGCATCCGCGCCGACAAACTCGCCTCGATGGTTATGGGTCTTGAGACTCGCCTTGCCAAGAGCCAGAACACACGTCTCGAGAACCGCGACCCGTTTGGCACCTTCAACCGCTACACCGTCGAAGAGGCCAACAAGCTCGCTGCCAATATCGATTGGAAAGGCTATTTCACCGAGATGAATATCATGGAAGGCATGAAGACCTTCAACATCGCACAGCCTAAATATTTTGAGGAAGTCAGTCGTGTACTCGCTGATGCCGACATCGAAACCCTTAAGGCTTACTTCGCTTGGCACGAAATCAACAGCGCCGCTTCTTACCTCAGCGACGATTTCGTCAACGCCAACTTTGACTTCTACGGCAAGCTGCTCAGTGGCCGCGAAGTCAACCGTCCCCGCTGGAAACGCGTCACTTCGACTGTTGACGGTGCCATGGGCGAAGCTCTCGGACAGCTCTATGTCGAGAAATATTTCCCCGCAGAAGCCAAAGACCGCATGAAGGTACTGGTTGACAACCTGATGGTTGCCCTCGGACAGCGCATCGACATGGCCACCTGGATGACAGACGCAACCAAGAAGAACGCTCACGAGAAGCTCTCCACCATACTGGTCAAAATAGGCTATCCTGAAAAATGGCGTGACTACAGCGGCCTTGAAATCAAAGACGACAGCTACTATGCCAACATCGTTCGCAGCAACATTTTCGACATGGACTATATGTTCAGCAAGATCAACAAGCCCGTCGACCGTGACGAATGGCAGATGACTCCTCAGACCGTCAACGCCTACTACAACCCCACCACCAACGAGATCTGCTTCCCCGCAGCAATCCTGCAGCCCCCGTTCTTCAACATGAAGGCCGACGAAGCTGCCAACTATGGTGCTATCGGTGTCGTTATCGGACATGAGCTGACCCACGGTTTCGACGACCAGGGCCGCAACTACGACAAGGACGGCAACCTCGCCGACTGGTGGACCGCACAGGATGCTGAGAACTTCACCAACAACGCCCAGGTAATTGTCGACGCTTTCAATGCCGTCAAGGTTCTTGAGGACGGTGGCAACGGCCAGCCGCTCTATGCCAACGGCCAACTCACACTCGGTGAGAACATTGCCGACAACGGCGGTATCCATATCAGCTATCTGGCCATGCAGAACGCCAAGGCAAAAGGCCAGCTGAACAAGGACAAAATGGACGGTTTCACTCCCGAACAGCGTTTCTTCCTTGCCTACGCAGCAGTGTGGGCCAGCAACATCCGCGACGAGGCCAAGCTGCAGCTGACCCAGATGGATGTCCATGCACTTGCATGCAACCGCGTCAACGTCACGCTGCCTCATATTGGCGAGTTTCAAGAGGCATGGTCGGTAAAACAGGGCGACAAAATGTGGCTCGATCCCGACAAACGCGCCCAACTTTGGTAATATAATCCAAACACAAAAAAATGCCTGCCGATGCAGGCATTTTTTTTATCCACAACCTGACATTCAGATTCATTTCAGACTGGCCATTACAATGTGCAGACCGGCCACAACACGGCAGAAGACATGAAGGGTTCGCCAGATGGACAATTCCGATAGAGTATGCGGAAAGCTGTAGGCAACGGCAATCACATAATAAAATGCAAAATAATGAAACAAGGAACAATACAAAAACAATCAAAGAAAAAAAAGGGGGACCTCTCGGTGCCCCCAATCCACGGCCGAAGCCCTGGATTTTGTGATGCAAAAATACAAAAATTTTTCAAACTGAAAAAACATGTCGCACACATCAAGTGATTTTGTTTATAGTATATGATTTTTGGACACAATTTTTTGGCAAAATCCACGTTTTTGAAAAAAAACAAATAAATGGGGATAATCATCACAACAACAGATTCCATTGAAGGCGCCAGAATCTTACGCTACATAGACATTCTGCGTGCGAGTGTGGTGGTCGGCACAGACATTGCACTGTCGGACCTTTTCGCAGGCTCGAGTGCAAAATACAGGAACAAACTCAACATGTCATACGACAGGGCCATGAGAGACCTGCGTCTTAAAGCACAGGCGTGCGACGCTGATGCAATTGTCGGTTTACATACCGATTTTGAAGAAATCTTCGGCAAAGGCAAAACACGGTTTGTCGTCTCGCTTGTCGGAACGGCTGTAAAACTCGACTGCCCCCAATGCGACAAACTCGAAACCGACGGCAATTCCGTCTCTCTCTCCTTGTTGCGAAGGAACCAACTGGCCCTGACGTTACGGAAAAAAATGGAAAATGCCGACTACTCGCCCAACGAGGAAGACTGGAACAACATACTGACATACTCGCTCACCGAAATAGCGCCACAGATATACGAACGATATCTGTCAATTGCTCGCGAAACAATCAGCAATATGCCATTGTCGGAGAAAAAACTCATGTTGGAAAACTTCATTCCATACCTTAGAAGCATGGAGTTTGAAGAAGCCGCCGATATCGTCTATTCGGACATCACAACAGATCCCTATTGTACCGCCGACATAATAAAACAATGCAACCTGTTCCATCCTAACAAGATAGCATCACTCTTGGAACCGGAAAACAAACATTTTATTATATCTGTCCTATGTACTGACAAGACAAAGTATACGAAAGAAGACCTGCACATTATGAGACAGATAGAGAATTTCCTCGACAATCTGCCCGACACAGGACACTACATCGAAGGCAGAGAGGGACTTTTCGGCAAAAACGGCACATTGCTTGTATGTGAACGCGGACACACCTCTGCAGTGGAATTGGGCGGACACTGTACTGAATCGCTCGAACGCGGGATGGGTATCTGCAATCTGAATGTAAAAGGCATCACCGAAGCAGAAGTGGCACAGATAAAACAGTACAAAGACAAGCTTGCTGTACTGTCCAACTTGCTCAACTGCGATTGATATGGCCTGACCACAATAGTTGTTTTATATTTTTTTTGTATTTTTGCATCATTATTCCGTAGTTATCTAAATACAATATGAAGCGTTTTTTCATTTTAAGCATCGCTTTAATTCTATTCCATAACATATCTGTTGCACAGAAAAATATAACAATAAAAGGAACTGCAGCCAATGGTTTGGGCCGCAAGGTGGAGCTGTATAGAATTTCCGACCAGATATCCCGTCACGAGGTATTGCTCGACACTTTCCGCATATCGGACGACCTCCGTTTCGACGTGCGCTGCTGGTCCAACTATCCCATGATGGTTACACTTCAAATCGAGAACTATTCACAATCCTTTTATGTTGAACCTGGCAGAGACTATGAAATACTCATTCCGCCATTCGAATGGAACATTGACGAGAACAGGAATGTTTTTCTGGATCCCGAACCGCTACCCCTGCTTTTCCAGAATACGCAGCCAAACGACATAAATCTTCTGATAGACAGCATCGACAGGGTTACAGCCCGTTTCATCGAAGACAACTATTTTTACTTTGACTACAAATTTCATCCATCAGCCTACTATTTCGACAGCCTTGTTGCCACAGTAAACGCGCTTTGTCCCGACACATCCAACGACTTTGTTAACCGATACAAGACATACCAGTTGGCAGAAATGAAGTACAACATGCGTTTCGACTCGCGCAAAAATCTCATAGACAGATTCATCCGCAACCATCCGATATTGTACTACGACGAAAACTACATGTCACTCTTTGCTACGCTATATGCCAACAGTATATCGAAAGGCACGAAGGACATCCCTGTGTATCGCTTGGCACATTGGGTTGACAATCTGGATTTAGACACATATATTGACTCTATCGGCACTGATCCACTGCTGCGACACGAGCAAGTAAGAGAACTTGCCGTACTACAGGCACTAAAAGAATCATACTACAATTTCCGTTACTACAATGGCGAGATGGTGGTAAAGATGATAGAAAAATTGGCCAGTCGCACCAAGTTTCCGGAGCACAAGACGATTGCCAAAAACATTATCGAAAGCTTCTCGGTCAACAACGAGCAGCAGGGGAGTGGTGGCAATCTTGCATTCTCGCTTCCCGATGCAGACAAAAAGACGGTGTCGCTCAACGACTTTAAAGGCAAATGGGTGTATATGGCTTTTGTCCGCGTAAGCGACCCCAACTCCATTTCCGAAATAGAGACCATGGCACATTTCAAGGACAAGAGCAACAGCGACAATGTGGAATTCGTCACAATAGCATGCGACCGCGAATTTCAAAAGATGTTCCATTTTTTGAAAAACACACGCCACGGCAAACGCTACGATTGGACATGGCTGCATTTCAACGGCAACTTCGACATGCTGAGGCATTTCAGAATAACGACCTATCCATGGTTTATACTTATCGATCCCGATGGAAACATATGCTACGATATCACGCCTGCTCCAAGCACAGGATTTCTCATGTCTGCTCCATGGCTGAAACAAAACAGCGCCGACTCGCCAGGCAGCGGCCTATTTAAAAGATAACGAATACGCTTACAGTTCAATAACAGAATAGAATCAACCAATAACAATTAATAGTCAGAAAATGATAGACAACAAAATACAACAAGCAGTAGCTGACGCCCTGAAAAAATTATACAACATTGACAACGCCATCGACAACGTTGTGATACAGAAAACCAAGAAAGAATTCTCGGGCGACTACACCATAGTGGTTTTCCCCTTCGTAAAACAAGCGCACAAATCGCCAGAAGCCGTAGCCAACGAACTTGGTGCCGCCGTTAAAGAATCGCTTGACGAAGTGGCCGACTTCAACGTCATTAAAGGGTTTCTGAATTTTACGGTTGCCGACAGCTATTGGTCGGCATTTGCCGACAAAATCAGCTGCGACAACAACTACGGCATAAAACATGCCGACCCCTCCGATGCACCTGTCGTCATAGAATACTCGTCGCCAAACACAAACAAGCCTCTCCACTTGGGACATATACGCAACAACCTGCTCGGTTGGTCGGTATCTCAGTTGCTTGCCGCCAACGGACGCAATGTCAAGAAAGTAAACCTGGTTAACGACCGAGGTATACACATCTGCAAGTCGATGCTGGCATGGCTACGCTATGGCAACGGCGAAACACCCGAATCGTCGGGCATCAAAGGCGACCATCTTGTAGGCAAGTACTATGTAGAGTTTGACAAACACTACAAAGCAGAGGTCAAGCAACTCATGGACAGTGGAGTAGAGGAGGAGCAGGCCAAAAAAGAAGCCCCTCTGATGGTCGAGGCACAGAAAATGCTCAAGAAATGGGAAGACGGCGACAAAGAAATACGTTCGTTATGGGAAAAAATGAATTCGTGGGTATATGCAGGCTTCGACGAGACGTACAAAAGAATGGGTGTCGGATTTGATAAGATATACTATGAGTCAAACACATACCTGTTAGGCAAGGAGTTGGTTCAAAAAGGTCTTGATATGGGTGTGCTGTACAGAAAAGACGACGGATCGGTATGGTGCGACCTGACAGACGCAGGTTTGGACCAGAAACTACTATTGCGCAAAGACGGCACATCGGTATACATGACACAAGACCTTGGCACTGCGCTGCTTCGCCAACAAGAATTTGGAGCCGACCAACTTATATATGTCGTCGGCAACGAGCAGGACTACCATTTTCAAGTGCTCAAAATCGTCCTCTCGCGCCTGGGCTTTGACTGGGCAGACAAGGTTTACCACCTCTCATATGGTATGGTAGAACTGCCCAACGGCAAGATGAAGTCGCGCGAAGGCACTGTTGTTGATGCTGACGACCTGATAGATGAGATGGAAAAGACAGCCGAAGAGATGTGCCGTGAACGTGGAAAGAACGACGATATGACACCAGAACAGCTAAAGGAATTGTACCATATCCTTGCTCTTGGCGCATTAAAGTACTTCATCCTCAAAGTAGACCCGACCAAGACAATGCTTTTCAACCCGGCAGAAAGCATTGACTTCAACGGAAACACAGGACCTTTCATACAATACACCTATGCCCGCATAAGATCCATCGTACGCAAAGCGACAGGAGAGAAGGGTCTGGATCTGAATTCCAACGCCAAGTCTGTAGCCGTAAACGACAAAGAGCGTGAAGTGATAAAACTCCTGCACGATGTTAGGTCGACAGTGTCGCAGGCTGCAGCCTCGTTCAGCCCGGCAATGATTGCCAACTACACCTACGACCTTGCAAAAGCCTTCAACAGTTTCTATCAAGACACACCGATTTTGCGCGAAAACGACCCTGACCGTATGCTGTTTCTTGTAAAAATTTGCAACGCGGTATCATTGACAATCAAAAACATGATGTCGATTCTCGGTATCGAAGTACCAGAACGAATGTAATACAAGAACATAAAAAAAAAATATACTCGTATGTATTTTACAGAAGAGATAACGTTGTCTACAATCTTGTGTGATGAAGACGATTACCTGACGCTGTGGGGGTTGGCCCGTTTGTTTCAAGATGTAGCGTTGGCGCACTCCGAAACACTCGGTGTAGGATATTACGGATTAAAGTCATTGGACAAAGCATGGATCCTTACTCATGTGTATTACAACATCATACGTTTCCCGATGGCAGGGGAGAAGTTAATTTTAAAAACATGGGCCAAGCAGGATAATGGCCTGATTGCTCCTCGAGACTACCAACTTATTGACGACAAAGGAGATATCTGTGCATCATCAACTTCAAACTGGGTCATACTTGACACAAATAGCCGTAGAGTCACACGTCTTGGAGAGATAATCAAAGTCTATGAAAAAGAATTGGATAACGCCACAAAATATTCCAAACTTGAGAAAATTGTGATGCCTGAAAGCCTACAGATACTCAAAACGATTGATGTGCCTTATTCGTCAATTGACCATACATACCATGTGAACAATGCAGAGTATATAAAATGGATTTGCGACAGTATTCCTGAGATATGCACGCCACGCAAAGACAACCGTTCTGAGATTTCAGAATTCATGATCAATTACTTGAAGGAAACCAAATATGGAGATAAAGCTGTTACAATGTTATATAAAGAGCAAGACGAAAAATTCTACCAGATTTTGAATTCTAACGGAGTCTCTGTGAATGCTATTGTAAAACT
>CAMOFI010000074.1 GCA_946613135.1 uncultured Bacteroidales bacterium | reverse complement strand
CGATGGCGCAGAGTGCGCATTTCTTTTTCGACAGGCCTGTCTATAAGCCCGGCGATACCGTGTCGTTTGCCCACCTGACCTATCGCGACAACCGCACGTCCGGATTCACTGTTCCGGAACGCGACATGGAATTCGTTCTCAAAGATATAAACAACAAGTCTGTCGACACCCTGACGCTCGTTTCGGACGAGTACGGACTGTGCGAGGGACGCTTCGTCCTGCCTGCCGACGCCACTCCGGGCCAGTGGTCGATACGGACTGGCCAATACGGAGGCGAATCGAAATATTTCATCGTCGAAGCATACAAGCAGCCCAAGTTCACCGTCACCCTTTCGGCTCCAGCCAAGGCTAACGCTTTTGGCCAGACGGCTCGTTTCGAGGGTATTGCCGCTTCATACAGCGCTGTGCCCATCAGTGGTGCCAAGGTGAGCTACACCGTCGACCGCAACGAGATGCACCCCTGGTGGCGGCGAGGATGGGACCGCTGGTGGCATCCCGCTGAAACAAAAACGGTGACCAGCGGCGAGGTGGTTACGTCCGACGACGGCACCTTCAATATCGACTTCGTCCCGATGCCCGACTCGAATGCCGACTTTGGCCGCAAACCCTGCTTCACGTATACCGTCAATGTCGATGTGACCGACATCAACGGCGAAACGCACAGCGCACGGGCATCGCTCAACGTCGGCTTTGTCAACAGCTTTGCCTATTTCGACGAGGATGGCGAAAACCGCGACGACGTGTCGCTCGACCTTGTCTGCAGCAACCTTGACGGGCAAGCCCTCGACGGCACTGCCAGCATCGAGGTGGTGCGACTGGCGAACCCCAGCAAGCCACGGATGCGCTACGATATGATGGACTATGACGACAGTTCTATCGCTATGCCTTTGGGTCGTAGCGAGTTCGAACGGTTATTCCCGTACTATGACTATGACGGCTCGGCATCCGACATTGAGCGGTGGCCTGCCGAGAAATCTGTCTTTTCAACCCAGGTACGCTTTACTGCCGACAGTCCTTATCGCTACAGCCTCAAGGGGTTGACTGCCGGGGCCTACCGTCTGCGTGCCACGGTGCGCACCGCGAGTGGCGACACGATGACGGCGACGAAGGATATCGTCTACGAGCCGTTGGGTGCCAGTCGCCCTGTCGGTTCCGCCCTGCTGTCGGCATCGGTCGACAAAGCGGAGTGCGAGGTGGGCGACAGCCTGACCCTCCGCCTCGGAAGCCGCTACGACGACGTCGCTTTCTATGTCCTTATACATAAACACAATGTCTGCTACCGCCACCTGGTGCGCACCGTCAGTAATGGCTTTGTCGAAGTCGCGGTTCCCGTAGGTGAGGAGATGCTGGGCGGATTCAAAATAGAAGTCGCTGCCGTTAAAGCCAACGTTATGGAAAACAGCGGTTTCAATATCGAGGTGCCATATTCTGACAAGCGGCTTGACGTCAGCTTCGAGACCTTCCGCGACAAGCTTGAGCCAGGCAGCAACGAACGCTGGACGCTGCGCATCAAAGACCGCAAAAGCGGCAAGCCGATAGCTGCCAACCTGCTGATGACGATGTACGACCACGCCTTGGACACCTACGGCAGCCTGAACTGGTATCTCAGCCCTTGGAGCCAGAGCTCATATCCCTCTATTTTTGGCAGTATAAACTATAAGACATCAGGAAGTTGCGGATTTGCTCCAAACCTGCCATTCCGAGCCAATGCCTACTATCGCTACCGCATCACAACGCTGAAGGAGGGCTTTTTTGAGCGGCAATATGCTTCAAACCGTATGTACAAATCGGCATCGCTGCATCGTGCCACAAGTACGGCGCGCGGCGAAAGTGGTTTTGTGGTTATGGCTGAAAAAGTGCCTGTTATCGAAATTGGTGCTCCTGAGTCAGGAACACGTCTTTCGGCTGATGATATCGGACGTATGCCGTCCAACTCTGTCGACGGAATCGTCGCAGCCGTTGCCGGTGTGGGATACGAAGCTGCCGAAGAAGCCGCTGATATGGAAGAAGAGATTTTGGGTATTTCCTCGGACGGTGGCAGCGATGATGTCCAGATACGTCAGAACCTCAACACGCTGGCATTCTTCCGTCCGGTGCTGCGCAGTGGCGACGATGGCCTTGTCGAGCTTTCGTTCACCGCTCCCGAACTGCTCACCAAATGGAGCATCAGCGGTCTGGCGTGGACCAAAGACCTCAAGGTGGGCAGCGTCAGCGCAAAAGCTATCACGCAGAAGCGCCTTATGGTGGTGCCCAATGTGCCGCGTTTCCTGCGCCACGGCGACACCTGTGTTTTGTCGGTCAAGGTCAGCAACCTCAGCGGCAAAGACCAGACGGTCGATGTTTCGCTCGAAATGCTTGACGCCGTCAGCAACGAGCCGCTGCCGATGATCGTGGGTGGCGACAAGCGTCAGATTGCCATAAAGGACGGCGCCAGTGGCGAAGTCAGCTTTGTGCTGGCGGCTCCAAGGGCTCCGGTGTTTATGGCCAACTACAGGGTCATTGCCCGCGGCGACGGCGTCAGCGACGGAGAACAGGCGGCGATACCGCTGCTGCCCAGCCGCCAGCTCGTCACCGAGTCGATGGCTTTCTACATCAATGGGGCAGGGGAGAAGCATTACGAAATGAAACACCTTGTCGAAAATGGCAACAAAACATCTGACACACAAAACTTCACACTCTCCAACCATAGTCTCACCGTAGACCTCACGCCAAATCCCCTCTGGCTGGCCATACAGTCGCTCCCATACGTGGCTCGGCAGGACAACCCCTCCAACATCTTCCTTGTCAATTCTATATATGCTAATAGTTTATCTTTCAGTATTGTAAATAATAATCCTGATATAGAAAAGCTTTTCCGACAGTGGGAGAAAGAAAAACAAGACGTTTTCCAGTCCGAGCTGGATCGCAATACCGACCTCAAGCAGACTGTTATGGAAGAGACCCCTTGGCTGCAGGAGGCCATCAGCGAAGAACAGCGTCACCGCGACGTGGCACGCTTCTTTAACCGTACAACGCTGAGCCGGCAGCTGCAGAAAGACCTCGACCGACTCCTCGATGCCCAACGCGCCGACGGCGGATGGAGCTGGATAGACGGCGGACGCTACTCGAGCCTCTATACCACACAATACATTCTGAAAACTCTCGGACTGCTCCAGCAGCAAGGTGTCGAACTCGACAACCGCACTCGCCGTGCTCTCGACAAAGCCCTCGACTATGTCGATCAGGAAACATATACTTATTACAAGAAATATGTCAAAGGCACCAACTTCGAACCGGTCAACCTCGACTATCTCTACGTTCGCAGCTACTACCCGAACAACAAAATGACAAAGCAACAAAAAGAGGCCTACGACTTCTTCTACAGCAACGCAAAGAAGTACAACAAATCCTATCGTTCTCTCTATTCGCAAGCCGTGCTTGCAACGGTGTTCAACCGCAGTGGCGACAAGTCGCTGGCTCGCGAAATGACTGTCCGTATCCGCGAGAAGGCTCTCCGCAGCGACGAGATGGGCATGTACTGGCGCGATAACACCAGCGGATGGAGCTGGAGCGAACGTCCCATCGAAACCCAAGCTATGCTGATTCGCACTTTCGCCGAAGTGCTCGCCGACAACGAAAGTACAGCCCTCATGCAACAATGGCTGCTCAAGCAGAAACAGACAACCAACTGGAGCACTGATGTGGCAACAGTCAATGCCATACAGGCCCTCATGCTCAATTTGCCAACCGACTCCAAAAACCAACACGGCTCTCACATCTCCACACTCACACCTTCGTCCATAAGCCTCTCTTTCGGCAACCATAATTTGTCTACCGACTCGACAAACCATCTACTTCACGTCAGCCAACGTCTCAAAGGCAGCGAGATAACACCCGCCGACGGGAAACTCACAATCCGCAAAAACGACGACGGCATAGCCTGGGGTGCCATGTATTGGCAATATTTCGAAAACGTCGAAAAGATTCCTGCCAGCTCCATGGGCGTGTCCCTCAATCGGACATTCTATAAAATCGAGGGCGACAAGCTTTCGAGGCTCGACTCCGCCACCTCCATCCGCGTTGGCGACAAGATCCGCGTACGCATCGAAATAACCACCGACCGCAATCTCGAATACCTCGAGCTAAAAGACCCACGCTGCGCAGCCCTCGAACCAGTAAGCACACGGAGCGGATGGCACTGGAACGGAGGACTTTCTTACTACTGCTCTGTAACCAATGCCGCCCAAACTCTCTATATCGACAGGCTCGACAAAGGCTCCTATATCGTCGAATACGACCTTTACGTCAACAATGCAGGTACATTCGTGACGTCTCCCGCAACAATCCAAAGCCTCTACGCTCCTGAGTTCCGCGCACTTTGTCCTGCTGCTACAATTAAAATCACTAATTGAAAACATGATAAAAAATCTAATAATAGACCTTTGTGGTCCTCTTCTGACCATCGACACAAACAAAATCAACACCCGTCTTAACAACCTCGGTGTCGAAGGAGACGATATCTACAGAAAACTATACTACAATGGCCGTGTGAAAGAATTCGATAAGGGAACAATCTCTGCAGATGAGTTTTGCAGTAATGTCCGTTCTGTGCTCGGATGCTCCCTTGCCGACAACCTTATTCTCGATGCTTGGAACGACCTTATAGTCGACTTCGACCTTCGCAATGTCGAAGCTCTCAAATTGCTTCAAAGCCGATGCCGACTCTTCCTGCTCAGTAATAGCGACGTTGTAAACGAAACTCATTTCCGGAAGTATATCACTGAGCAGGCTGGTTTTGACATCTTCGGACAGTTGTTCGACGACGTTTGCTTTTCCAACAAAGTGGCTATACGGAAGCCCGATCCTGCGATTTTCCAATTACTGGCGGCAAAAAACCATCTGTCTCTTTCCGAAACAATGGTGGTCGACGATTGTCGTCAGCATTGCGAGAGCGCCTCAACAACAGGAATGTCGGCCTTTCTATGCCCGGGGTCTCTTTTTGTTTATGTTGATAATATAGTTAAAATGCTGTAAAATGGTATTTTGCGTTTTTTAACTTAAAAAAATTTACATAAAAATACAATAATCGCACAATAAAAAATACCAAATTAAGTTAAATAAACAGTTTTGGTACGCAGATGAAAAAATGCGATAAAAAAACGGGAACAATAATTCTTCATATTATAATAAATAAAATAATATTATGAATTTAGGAATCAAATTGTTAATTGCAGAGGACGACCCGAATATGGGAACCATTCTCAAGGTCTATCTGACTCAGAAAGGCTATACCGTATTCCTCGCCTCCGATGGTCAACAAGCCCTTGACATATATAAAGAAGGGAATGTTGATGCTTGTATTCTCGATGTCATGATGCCTGTCAAGGATGGTTTCACAGTGGCAAAAGAGATTCGTCGTATCGACAAAAATATACCCATACTCTTCCTTACTGCCAAATCGCTTGAAGCGGACAAACTCAAAGGATTCGAAATCGGCGCTGACGACTATATTACCAAACCGTTCAGCATGGAAGAACTCTTGGCACGCATAAATGCCACAATCCGTCGTTCCTTCGATGAGAACAAGCCGGAGAACAACCAGTTCACAATCGGAAAATTCAAATTCGACTATAACTATCAAACTCTCACCTATGAAAACAAAGAGCCGCAAAGGCTCACCTCAAAGGAAAGTGAACTATTGCGACTCTTCTGCATTAACTTTAACCAACTTATAGACCGGTCCAGCACACTGCAGAAAATATGGAAAGACGACTCGTATTTCGCAGCCCGTAGCATGGATGTCTATATTACCAAACTGCGCAAGTACCTTAAAGCAGACCCCACAGTGCAGATTGTCAACGTGCACGGCGTAGGATTTAAACTGACTCAAAAGACTGATTGATGCAAAAGGCACTCACTTGCGTGTGAGAGTGTTTTTATAAAACTACTATCTAACGAAAACAGAATAATGACAATCACATTTCTCGGAACGGGCACTTCGCAAGGAGTGCCCGTTATAACCTGTCCATGTGATGTCTGCCACTCGCACGACCCTCACGACAAGCGTCTGCGCACTTCGGCTCTGGTCACCGACAGCGATGGTAACAATATTCTTATAGATATAGGCCCCGATTTCAGACAACAGATGCTGACAAACGGCGTCAACCACATAGAGGCCATACTCGTCACTCATGCCCATCGCGACCATGTGGGGGGTATCGACGATATTCGTCCTTTCAACTGGACACAGCACCGCAATATGGATGTGTATGCAAACAGTCAAGCCCTCAACTCGCTACGACACGACTACCATTACATCTTTGAGCCTCACCAGTTTCCTGGTCTCCCGGAGGCCACACTTCACGATGTTGGAAATGGCACCTCTTTCAGGGTTGGACGTGTCAATATAACTCCTATACGCGGTATGCATAAGGACTTGCCTGTGCTCGGCTTCCGCCTCGACGAGGACAATACTAAAAGAATGGCCTACATCACGGATATGAACCATATCGAACTGTGCGAACTCGAAAAGTTGCACAATCTTGACTTGATGGTTATTAATGCTTTGCGAAAACAAAAACATTTCTCTCATTTTTGTCTTGGTGAAGCACTCGATATTATAAGCCAATGCCGTCCTCAACGTGCTTTCCTGACTCATATGAGTCATGAAATCGGTTTCCATGCCGCGGTCGACGAACAACTGCCATCAAATGTCCATCTGGCTTACGACGGTCTGTCAGTAGAAGTCTGATTCTTTTCGCCAAGGTTAAATCTGAAGTTGTTATGCTGCATATTGTCTCATTCAACGTTCCTTATCCGCCCGATTATGGAGGAGTGATTGATGTATTCTATCGCATCAAGGCTCTGCATAGCCTCGGTGAGGATGTCCACCTCCACACATTTACCTATGGCAGGCCTACAGCTTCAGAATTGGAAAAGTATTGCTGCAAAGTTACGTACTACGAAAGAAAGACAGGCCTCATGAGCGCATTGTCCCATAAACCATACATAGTCAAATCGCGCCAAAACCAGCAGCTGGTCAAAGACCTGTCGTCTGACGATGCTCCTATATTACTCGAAGGGCTTCACTGTTGCTCGGTATTGGAGGCTATGGCAGGACGACGCATAATGGTGAGGGCTCACAACGTTGAACACGAATACTATTCCAGGCTCGCAGACGTGGAACGTAATCCCTTACGGCGATTCTACCTCCGGTCCGACGCACGTCGTCTCCTCCGCTACGAGCCAGTGTTACTCAAGGCTGATGCCGTTTTTGCTGTTACGGAAGCCGATGCGGAACATTTCCGCCAATTAGGCTGTCGCAATGTAATATTGATGCCTACGTCGCATGCCGACGACAAGGTGGTTTCGCTCGTCGGAAAAGGCGACTACGCACTTTATCATGCCGATCTTTCGGTAGGGGAGAATATTGACGCCGTAAGATATATGGTTGGCAACATCTTTTCCCGCACAACCACACGTTTTATTGTGGCAGGACGCAATCCGTCCGCACAATTGAAAAAATATATAGAGAAGTACAGCAACATCAGCCTTATACCCAATCCCGACGACGATACAATGCATCGTCTTGTCGCCAATGCTCAGGTTCTGATTCTTTTCACCAGCATGCCTACAGGACTTAAACTAAAGCTGCTCAACTCTCTCTATGGCGGTCGGCACTGTCTTGTCAATAGTGCGATGGTGGCAGGTACGGAACTCGGCAAGGTGTGTACTGTGGCCGATACAGCCGACGCACAAATTGCTGCCCTGTCAAGACTTATGGATACACCGTTCACGGCCGACGATATCGAACGCCGGCGTCTCTTTTTAGACCGCCTGTATGGCAACGAGACCAATGCCAGGACACTGTTGTCCGAAATCAAAAAACAATAGCGTCGGCCTAAAACCGATGCTTTTTTTTTCTCTTTCTCAAAGTTTTGTTTTGCTGTCTCAGGATTTTTGCTTAAATTTGCATTTTCTTTTTTAAATAAGAATCAAATCAAAATATTATAAATCAACAATCTATTTAATTCTATGACAAAATACGTTTACACTTTTGGCGGCAAAACCGCCGAGGGCAAGGCCGACATGAAAAATCTGCTTGGCGGCAAAGGTGCTAATCTTGCTGAAATGTGTCTGCTTGGCTTACCAGTACCTGCAGGTCTTACAATAACAACAGAATGCTGCACTGCATACTATAAAAACAATTGCCAACTGCCTGAAGGCCTGATGGACGAGGTGTGGAACGCAATGAAAAATGTCGAAAACATCATGGGTATGAAATATGACGACCCGGAAAACCCCCTGCTCGTCAGCTGCCGTTCGGGTGCACGCACCTCTATGCCTGGCATGATGGACACAGTGCTGAACATCGGCCTCTGCAGCAAGACCATTCCCGGTATGCTGAAGAAGACAGGCAACCCCCGATTTGTGTA
>CAMOFI010000073.1 GCA_946613135.1 uncultured Bacteroidales bacterium | reverse complement strand
GCAACGGCGAGGCCACGGGCAAATACACCATCGGCGGCGTCGAGACGCAGCTGGACGGCACCCCGGCCAGCGAATCGGGCAATCCGTTGCCCAACGAGCGTCCGAAAACCGACATCGAAAACGTCAATCCATTGGACAACAAAGCCCAATAGGCGATGGAAGCAGTCCCCTTTATCGGCGTTTCGCGCCACCGCATCGGCGTCGACGGCGTTGGCGTCACCACGCTGGCGGCCTTCCACGGCTGTCCGCTGCGGTGCCACTACTGCCTGAATCCAGCCTGCACGGGACCTACCGACCGCCTGTTTCGCTACACGCCCGAAAGCCTTTACGAGAAAGTGCGCATCGACAATCTATACTTTCTGGCCACCGGCGGCGGCATCTGTTTCGGCGGTGGCGAGCCGCTGCTGAGGATCGATTTTCTGGAGCAGTTCCGCGCGTTGTGCGGCACGGCGTGGCGCCTGACGGCCGAGACGTCGCTGGCTGTTCCGCGTGCGACGGTGGCAAGGGCGGCCGCAATATTCGACGATTTCATTGTCGACATAAAGGACTCGAACCCCGACATATACAAGCGCTACACTGGCCGCAGCAACCGCCAGTCGCTGGGCAACCTGAGATGGCTGCTGAAAAAGAAAGGCGCCGACCATATTATGGTGCGAGTGCCGCTGATACCGGAGTATAACAGCGACGCCGACCGCGACCGCACCGTCGCGCTCCTCAAAGAGATGGGCGTTACGCGCATCGACCGTTTTGAATATATAGTCAAAGAAAAGAATGAGAACAGTAATACAACGAGTTAAATCGGCTTCGGTCGATATCGAAGGAAAGCGGCACAGCGAGATAGGTCACGGGCTGCTGGTGCTTGTAGGCATCGAGGACCGCGACACCGAACAGGACATCGACTATCTGTGCCACAAAATTGCACAAATGCGGATTTTCGACGACGAACAGGGTGTGATGAATCTTCCGGTAACTGCCGTCGAAGATTTCGGCATTCTCGTCGTAAGCCAGTTCACCCTTATGGCAAGTACGCGCAAGGGGAACAGGCCCAGCTATATACATGCCTCACGACCCGAATTCGCCATTCCGATGTACGAAAAATTCTGCAGCCTGCTGTCTAATGTCGTCGGCAAACAGGTGCAGACAGGTGTCTTCGGGGCCGACATGCAGGTGGCACTCATCAACGACGGTCCGGTAACTATCATTATGGACTCGCATTTGAAGGAAGATTTTTAAAGTATAACGCAAATGAATAAGGTTGTTTTGTTGACAGGAGCCAGCAGTGGCATAGGCTACGATACGGCTATGCACCTTGCCAAGCAGGGTCACAAGGTATATGCAGCGGCACGCAGGCTCGATCTTATGGAACCGCTTAAGGAATATGGCATTGTACCTATCAGAATGGACGTTACCGACGAGCAGTCGATGGCAGATGGTGTGAAGAACGTACTGGACGCTGAAGGACGTATAGATGTTTTGATAAACAACGCTGGCTACGGGTGGTTTGGCGCTATCGAGACAACCCCTCTGGAAGAAGCACGACGCCAGCAGGAAGTTAACGTGTTTGGATTGGCAAGGCTCAGCCAGCTGGTGCTGCCGACGATGCGCAAACAGGGCAGCGGACGTATCATCAACACTTCGTCAATTGCCGGGAAAATAGTGCTCCTTTACGGAGGGTGGTATCATGTGTCGAAATTCTCGGTCGAGGCTTTGAGTGATGCCATGCGTATGGAACTGAAACCTTTCGGCATAGATGTGTCTATGATCGAACCAGGAGGAATAAAGACCGATTGGGGCATCATAGCCGCTCGTCATCTGAAAGAGTCGTCGGCAGGCTCGCCCTACGAGCAATCGGCAACTCTTGAGTCCAACTTGTTGCACAAAGCCTATTCTGGACCATGGCTATCCTCGCCACACGTCATCACTCGTGCCATATCGCGTGCCGTCAACAGCCGCCGTCCGCGTGCACGTTATCGTACGGGACGCTTCTCGCATCTCGGAGTTTTCTTCCATTGGCTGCTGCCTGCACGCTGGTGGGATGCCTTGATGCGGGCCTTCTGCCGTATTAGAATATAGTGGCGCTACAGTACTGCGTCTATCCCAACAACACGTCCATGGCCATCATCGTCACAAAACCTACGGCAAATCCTATTGTCGAAAGGTTTGTGTGCCGGCCTTGGGCTGTCTCGGGTATCAGCTCTTCAACAACCACATACATCATGGCTCCTGCAGCAAAAGCAAGCAGGTAGGGGAGGGCTACGCCGAGCGTCGAAGCCAGCATCAGTATCGCTACCGATCCGATGGGCTCGACAACGCCGCTGAGTGATCCAATGAGGAACGAACGCCAGCGTGTATTGCCCTCGGCATGCATGGGCATCGATATTATTGCTCCTTCTGGGATGTTCTGGATGGCAATGCCTATCGAGACAGCAAGTGCTGCCGATAGCGTCAGCCCTTGGCTTTCGCCAGCAAAAACCACGCCGACTGCCATTCCCTCAGGCAGATTGTGTATGGTGACGGCAAGTGCAAGCATCGCTGTCCGCGACAGGCGTGACCGTGGACCTTCGGCACGGGCGGCACCGTTGTGCAAGTGGGGAGTCACTTCGTCGATAAGCAAAAGAAATGCAATGCCGGCAAGAAAGCCTATGGATGCCGGCAATATTCCTCCCGTTGACATCTCCATGGATGGCAACAGTAGCGACCACACGCTGGCAGCCACCATCACTCCCGACGCAAAGCCCAGCAGTGTCTTCTGTAGCCGGTCGGGTATGTCTTTCTTCATGAAGAAAACGAATGCCGACCCCAGCATGGTGCCTGCCAATGGCAACAGGATTCCTATCAGCGTTGGTGACATGGTTTGTTTTGTTTGGCTTTTGTATTGTCGTTACAATGGCATGTGCGGCTGCCGCTTTGGGGACAATGGCTACAGCCGCAACTGCACCCGCTGCTCCCTTTTATCTGGTGTACAATCCAACGTACCACGCCGACGGCGGTAGCTGCCAGTATCAGTATAACGATGATAAGCTGTGTCATAGTAGTAATGTTCCTATCTGGAATAACAATGTTGATGCAATCCATGCCAATCCTATGGTATAGGCCATCGTGAAGAAGGCCCATTTCCATTTGCCGCTTTCGTTCTTGATGGCTACAATTGTGCTAAGACATGGCATGTAGAGCAGTATGAAAAGTAGCATCGATGCTGCCGACAGCGGTGTCATGTTCTCGCTGACAAGCTGTGAAATACGGCTTTCGTTTTCTGCTGCTTCAAAGTCTTCAAGTTGTTCTGCCTCTTCGCTGCTGGTGGCATAGACAACGGTCATGGTGCTGGCTACCACTTCTTTGGCAAAGACACCCGACAGCAACGAAACGCTCTGCTTCCAATCGAAACCGCATGGCTTCATCACAGGTTCAATGGTTTTGCCGATCTTGGCCATATAGGAATTCTCGGCCTGCAGCTTCTTGTCGTCGTTGGTGGGGAAATAGCTAAGTGCCCACACGATGATGGAGGCTGCAAGTATTATGGTTCCCATCTTTTTGAGGTATTCTTTGCCTTTCTCCCAGGTGTGGCGCAATACGGCTTTTGCGGTAGGCATGCGGTAGGGCGGAAGTTCCATGACAAAGGGCAGACTGTCGCCTTTCACG
Source organism: uncultured Bacteroidales bacterium (assembly GCA_946613135.1). Classification (GTDB taxonomy): domain Bacteria; phylum Bacteroidota; class Bacteroidia; order Bacteroidales; family P3; genus Colimorpha. Next base: position 4,871 of record CAMOFI010000073.1, on the reverse strand, counting down.
ACAAAACGACTGAACAATTTGGCCATCAGTACAGCCATAATCATTCCAAGCAGGTAGAGCCCGGTCAGCACCAATGCAGTGTATTTGCTGAAAAATGCTGAGACGAGTATCACGTAAACCGGGATGCGTGCCGAACAGCTCATCATTGGTATGACGAGCATGGTGAGCAAACGGCTTTTGCGGTCTTCTATGGTTCGTGTGGCCATTATAGCCGGAACGTTGCATCCAAATCCCATAATCATGGGAATGAAACTCTTGCCGTGTAAGCCCATTTTGTGCATAAGCTTGTCCATGATAAATGCCGCACGGGCCATATAACCGCTGTCTTCCATGAAGGATATGAACAGATATAGAATCAAAATGTTAGGCAAGAAGACGATGACGCTTCCAACACCGGCGATGATTCCGTCGGCGAGCAGCGAACGCAATGGACCTTCAGCCATACTGCTGTTTACCATGTCACCTAACCATCCGAACAGTGCATCTATCCAGTCCATTGGGTAGGCCCCTAATGCAAAGGTGCAATAGAATGTGATAAACATGAAAATAAGGAAGATGGGATATCCGAGCCATCGATGTGTCACTATTGAGTCGATTTTGTCTGTGTGGGCATGCAGAGTGCTCTTTTCATTCTTCTTGTAACACTCGGCCAACGCTCCTCGCACAAAGGCGTATTTGGCATCGGTAATGGCACTTTCAATGTCCTGATGCTCCGTCTCCACTGTCATCTGGTGGCCTTTGCTTATCTCTGTGTCTACCAGTCTGCGTCCTATGTCCTTTTTGAACTGGTCGGCAATTTTGTTGCGCATTTCCAGTACACTGCCGTCGGGATCGTGTTCTGAGGTATATTGCTCTAATTGGTGGTCGTTCTCTAACAGTTTGATACTAAGAAAACGTGTCGACAATGTGTCGCTGAATCCATGTTCGTACAACTCGGTGCGAAGCTGTCTGATACAACTCTCAAGCTCCTTGCCGTGATTTACATGGATATGGCGGGTCTTTGTGTCGCGTCCCTCAAACACTTCTATAATCTTGTCAAACAGTCTGTCTATTCCGTCGCCATTGCGTCCTGTGGTGGGCACTATCGGCATGCCGAGGAGGGTGCTTAACTGTTCTATGTCAAGGTGGTCGCCGCTGCGTTTAAGTTCGTCATACATGTTTAAGGCCATCACCATCGTGATGTCCATATCGATCAGCTGCGTGGTGAGGTATAGGTTGCGCTCTAAGTTGCTGCCGTCTACTACATTGAGAATGATGTCGGGATTTTTCTCAATGATGTGTTTGCGTACATAGAGCTCCTCAGGCGAATAGGCACTGAGCGAGTAGGTGCCAGGTAAGTCTATCAGGTTGAAAGTATAGCCGTTATGTTCAAAAGTGCCTACTTTTTCGTCTACGGTAACACCGCTGTAGTTGCCTACGCGTTCATGTGCGTGTGCTGCAATATTGAAAATACTGGTCTTCCCACAGTTGGGGTTGCCTACCAAAGCGACATTTATGGTTTTCCCTCTTTCAGAAGCAATGTGTTCGGCTGCACTTTGTGCGTCGGTCTCTATACCTTTGTAGTCGTCGTGGTTGACTATTTCTCGTTCGGCCTCTTCTTCACTTACTATCTCTACTTTCTCGGCATCGCTGCGGCGAAGCGATACCTCAAAGTTCATGATGCGGTACTTTATTGGATCGTTTAAAGGGGCGTTAAGTATCGACTCGACGGTCACACCCTTGATGAATCCCATCTCAATAATTCGCTTGCGGAAGGCTCCATGTCCAGCCACTCGCACTACTATTCCTTTTGCACCTGTTTGTAATTCAGATAGTAACATTGCTTTTTGTGTTGTTTTGATTTTGCAAAGTTACAATATCTGTTTTTATTGTAAAATCCCTAATAATAGTGATTTTTTGTCAATAGTGGCGATTTTGTCTTCTCAATAGATCGCTTTTATTGTGTGTGTCATTCCATTTACAATAAAGCTGTCGCCAACAGTCTTGCCTTTGATGGCCATGTAGATGGGTGTCTGTGCACTTATGGCGAAATAATATTGCATGCCGGTCGGTGACTCGCTGTCGTTCACAACAAATTTGCCGGCTCCTATGCTGAGAAAGAATCGTTGCTTGTCGGTCTCAACTATTGCGCCGTGCTCGGCATGGTCGTGTGGCGGCTGGCGCAGTGCCTCTTGCAGGTAACGCAGGCTGGCATTGGCATTGCTTAGCTGCTTGGCGTACATGTCGCGTGCCCGCATCATCTTGGTGCGGTAGCTGTCATAGCGGTCTACGTTGGCCCCGTAGTCGTTGCTCTGCTGCTGGGCAGAATCCATCTCCTGTCTGGCAACACCGGCGATATGCTGCTGGTGCGATATGAGTGCTTGGATTACAAGGATGCGTTTCTCTTTTCGTGTCATTTGGTCGTACAAAATAACGGGCAACCGTTGTGTGGGTTGCCCGTAAAGTTTATGCTTGCCACAGTTTATGCGGCATGGTGTCTATAAGCGTCCAGGATATACTTTCAAAGCCTCTTCGAGGCACTTGATGGCTTTCTTTAAATCCTCGATGCAAATACAATATGTGATTCGTGCTTGATGACGACCGCGTTCCGGATCCACGTAGAAACCTGTGGCAGGTGCCAGCATGACGGTAGCCCCTTCGTAGCTGAAGTCGGTAAGCAGCCATTGGCAGAACTTGTCGCTATCGTCAACAGGAAGGTCAATGACTGTATAGAAAGCACCCTTGGGCATCGGACAGAAACAACCGGGTATCTTGTTGATGCCCTCCACTATAACATTGCGGCGGGCTATATACTCGGCCTGTACGGAATCAAAATATGATTGTGGAGTGTCGACGGCTGCCTCGGCAAAAATCTGACCGAAAGAGGGGGGCGACAGACGGGCTTGTGCCAGACGCATGGCGATGGCATAGACTTCGCTGTTGCGAGTGACCAGACATCCTACGCGGGCACCGCAAGCGCTGTAGCGTTTCGACACGGAGTCGAAAAGGATTGTGTTGCGCTCCAGCCCTTCAAGCTGCATGACGCTGAAATGCTGCGCTCCATCGTAGCAGAATTCGCGATATACCTCGTCGGCAAAGAGGAAAAGGTCGTATTTCTTTACTAGACCTGCAACCTTGAGCAACTCCTCGTGGGTATACAGATAACCTGTGGGATTGTTGGGGTTGCATATCATGATGGCCTTGGTACGGGGTGTGATGACCTTCTCGAAATCCTCGATGGGAGGCAGGGCAAAACCGGTCTTTATGTCGCTGGGTATGGTGACAATCTTGGCGTCGCAAAGCTTGGCGAATGTGTTGTAGTTGGTATAGTATGGCTCGGGAATAATGATTTCATCGCCTGGGTTGAGACATACAGTGAATGCAATCTGCAGTGCCTCGCTACCTCCGGTGGTGACAATGACCTGATTGGGAGTCACGTCAATACCATGACGGTGATAATAATTGCACAACGCACGGCGATAACTTGGTATACCGGCAGAGTGACTGTATTCAAGAACACCCTTCCATTCAGGCAGTTCCCGTGCCTTGTCAGCAAGAGCGGCAAGTGCCCCTTTGGGGGTTTCGATGTCGGGCTGACCTATGTTGAGGTGGTATACATGCACCCCGCGCTCTTTGGCGGCATCGGAGAAGGGAACGAGCTTGCGTATTGCTGATTGAGGCAACTCGTTGCCTTTTTTAGATATCTGTGGCATAGTTGAGATGTGTTTTGTTGTCCTGTTATTTATTGCTCTACTTTTCCTTTGATTTTCAGCACGACGCGAGGAGAGTTGATGGCATTGCTTGTGACGGTGATGGTCTTCGTGAAACCGCCAACATTGTTAGTGTTGTAACGAACCTTTATGCTTCCGCTCTTGCCAGGCATGATGGGCTCCTTGGTCCATGAAGGTGTGGTGCATCCGCAGCTGGCTTTCACGTTGCTGAGGATAAGAGGTTCGTTGCCTTCGTTGGTGAAAGTGAATTCACAGTTGCCGTCGCCACCTTTCTGGAGGGTGCCGTAGTTGTGCTCCTGCTCGGTGAAACTGATTTTGGGACCATTCATGGGCTGGTCTTGAGGCTCTGCCACTTGGGCATTAATCATTGTGAACGCCATGCTCACAAACAAACTTAACAAAAAGAATTTCTTCATGATAGAATTGTTTTTTTGATTGTTCAACTTGATTTTTAATGTGCAAAAATACACTTTATTTTTGTTTCGGTGATTTACTTGTCACAAAATTAATTTTTTTTATATTTTACAGGCCACATCATGCATTGAGTATGATTTGTATGCAAAGGATAAAAACCAGACGTATTTGTATCGCGTGGCGATGTCAGCAAATATGTCTTTCCATTGTTCGGACACTGGACTTCTATCCTTTCACTCCCTTATTTTTGTATTTGACAGCCAAGTTTTATTGCATTAATAAAAATATTTCTAAAAACTTAACATGGATTAAAAATATTTGTGTACTTTTGCAGTCTTGATTGCACTAAAATCAATATCAATTATATTAATCATATAAAACTAAAACTATGGCATTTAAAGGACAAATCGTTATCGATACCGAACGCTGCAAAGGCTGCGGTGTGTGCCTCGAGGCATGCCCTATGCACTGCATCGAACTATCGAAAAATGTAAATGGCAAGGGATATAACTTTACCCAAACCGTCAACGACAACTGCATCGGTTGCGCTTCTTGCGCTATCGTGTGCCCGGATGGTGTAATATCCGTCTACAAGGTTAAATGTTAAACAAGTAAAAAGTATCATAAAATGGCAAAAGAACTGAAATTAATGAAGGGCAATGAAGCTATTGCCCGCGCTATGATTGCCAGCGGTACGGACGGCTATTTCGGCTATCCTATCACTCCGCAGTCGGAAGTTATGGAAAC
>CAMOFI010000072.1 GCA_946613135.1 uncultured Bacteroidales bacterium | reverse complement strand
GAGACTTTGACGGGACTCGGCAGTGTGAAATACAACACTTATCTTACCATCGACGGGTCGCTTTCTGTAGGAGGACACACATTGTCGCACGTCTACGGCAGCGTGTATGGCGGCGGTAACGAGTCGGCCGTATGCACCAACAACAGCAACAGCACCAATGTCCTTGTGAAAGGCAACTCGTTGGTGGACATTCATGTGTTCGGTGGCGGCAATGCTGCTGTAGTGGGTGCGTCGGGAAGTGCCAATACGACCAATGTAACGCTCCGCGATCAGTGCAAAGTGCTGGGCAACGTCTACGGAGGCGGCAATGCCGGCGAAGTCTTTGGCAGCACCAATGTCACTGTGGGCGACTAATTGGCCCGTCCAACAGAATTTTTGACGGTGAAGGTCTTGTAGGTATTCCAGTCCTGCATCATCTGGCGGAAGGCTTTGTATTGCTTCGGCGTGACAATGCCGTCCTCGACGTCGATGTTGAGTTCGCGTATCACGTCGATTATTCCGTTGTCGAGCTGACGTATGCTGATTTTTATGGAACCGATGCCTTTTTTGGTGTAGCTGATGTCGACAGGCTTGACGAGGATGCGTTTAGGGGTGCGCGGAGGCAGGATGGTGTAATGGTAGCGTTCGTTGCAGTTGCGTACGCGTAAGGGTGCTTTGCGTGTAGAGGTGAGCCGTGCGGGGTTGATGTTGATGCTGCCTGCCTCGGAGGGGATGACCATCTCGGAGTAGCCTCCGCCTATGCCGCGGGCGTTGAAGATCAGATCGCGTTCAACATCGATGGTGCGTTGCTCGTCGATGGCAGCGCCCGTGGGGCGAATGCGGTTCTTATGATTTGCCGAGAACGAGTATTCGATGCTGTTGCCCTGTTGGTCGATGACCACATTTACGTTTTCGTCGTCGTGTCCTGTAACGGTGAATCCGGCGCGGCTCAGCATGGCGGCGAGCAGTCGGGTTTTGTCGGCCATGGTGCCGCAGTTGCTAATCAGGGTTTCTCTTGCTGTAGAGGTGCGATAGTCGACAAGAGCCGGTGAAATATTGTTGGTGTGTATGTTGTCGACGACGTAGTCGCGTATGTTTGTGGCATAGGTTAGTTTGTCGTTGTCGAAAAGTTCCATGACTATGTTTTCGGCTTCGCCAAGCGACGGGTCGTTCTCGCTTGCCTTCGAAAGCGATGGGCTCTCGTAGTCCAAATGTACAGAAGGATAGATGTTGTCGGGCATGTAGTTCTCTATTACGGATTGTTCTATGTCTGTTGCCACGATATGCAGGGTGTTGCCGTTAAGGGTTGTAGTGATGGATTTGGTGGGGTTTGATATAGAGTAGTTGGATGTTGACAGATTTGGTGCGTCGAGTGTTATCTCGTATCGTTTTACGGGGCAGTCCTGTGTGAGGGTGATGGCTTCGTGGAGCTGTTGTGTGGTACGGCGAATGGTGTAGTCGAGGACGACGATGCAGTTGTATTCCAGTGCCGTATGTACCACTACTCGTTCGCGTATGCCGTTGTAGCGTCCGCAGTCTTGACATTCGGAGGGTAGCTGGTCGATGAAGGCATTGGCAGGGGTCTGCACGCGGCTTCCGTCGGGTCGGATGGTGTAGCTCTCGTTGATTGTCAGATTGTCGATGGCGGGGTTATAGAGAATGAAGGTCTCGCCTTTGTCGGCGTAAGCCGTGATGGCTCGGTTGCGGATGAGTTTTATCTCTTTGCGGTAACGTATGTCGATGGTTCCGTCGTTGTTTATCTTGTACGACTGGCGGATCAGGTTATACTCGGCATCCTGGGCGAAGGCCATTGACGAAAACGAAAACAATGCGACGGCGATAATTATTTTGAAGTTTTTTTTCATTTCTATCATAAGCTAAAGTTAAGGTTAAGGTTAAGGTTAAGGTTAAGGTTATTTGTGCAGTACTACTGGTGTGACGGCAACAGTTTTTTGTCCGATTATGGCTTGGCGGAACGGAGGCCAGTCGGAGGCTTCGTATACGCGTTTGTTGAACATGGCACTCTCGCCGAAGGTGAGCGTTTTGCCGTCAAGTCTGAATCCACAGCCATAGTTGACAGCCGGCGACACTACGCCGTCGATGGCTGCACTATAGTCCATCGAAGAGCAAGCGAAGGGGAGTGCGACGGTTTCGTTGATTTCGACAAGTCGCGAGCAGCGATCAGCAAAGGGCTGTGTGCGTACGGCGAGGGTGGTGTCGAAACGGAGGTGGCTCATGGCGCGGCTGTAGAAATTGCGTGCCGAGAGAGGAATGAAGATTATGTTGTCGCCGTCGACGGTGGCGTAGTCGGGGATGGAGAACTTGTAGGTTATGCATACAGGCTGCTCGAGGTAGCGGTCGGGGTCGGTATGAGTGATTTTCTTGATGTCGGCGTTGGGGGCTATGCGGAGAAGCTCTAATTCGAGGTTGCGCTGCCATTCGCTCTGGCGTGCGCTGAATACGCTGCGCACCGAGGCGTCGCTCTGTCCTTCGGCAGTGATGGTTATGGTGCCGGTGAGGGTTCCGTTTTTCTTGATCTTGGTATTGGCACTGATGCGGACGTAGTGGTTCTCGGCAGGCGAGACGGGAGTCTCCATGAGGTCGGCACCATCGGGCAGACCCATCAGGTAGCCCTGCTGCTGCTCGGCGCTGCTCCACAGTTCACGCACGTTGGGTACCCACGTTGGGTCGAGGAGCTGATATTGTCCGTTGCGGCGCTGCACTACGCAGACGCTGTGGTTGAACTGGTCGGCTGGTATGCGGTCGATGCGCTCGTGTGCCATAGTCATTGCTGCGTAGCTCTTGAACCCTGCAGCCCGCAGCATGGCAACGAGCATTCCGGCCTTGTCCTTGCAGACTCCGCAGCGGTCGGTGAAGTTCATTTGGGCGTTGTGCAGCGTGTAGCCTTCGCCTTCGCCCATCGATATGCCGCAGTAGCGGATGTTGTCGGCAACCCAGTGGGTGAGGATGCTGATGCTGTCGAGCTCGCTTTTGGCGGGCGCAAGCAATTCTCGCACTTTGGCGGAGACTTCTGGGGTGGTCTTGAAGCTGCCGTAGTCCTCGTTGACGCCGTAAAACCACATCGATTTCGACTCCCAATTCGGAGCTGTGCTGAGCAGCAGCTTGCATTGCATGTCGTTGTCGGCCAGCGCTGAAGGTTCGTGCTTGAGGGGCATAATGTCGTGTCGGCGGAAGGTGTATACCATGCGGTCTCCATTGTCTGTCGAGTCCATCGTTACGCCGCTCATGTCGTTATAGAAGCTGAAACGTAGTTTTTTCGATTTAAGAACATTGACGGAGTATACCTTGTCGGTAATCGGCTCGTTGCTCCAGAAGGGGACTATGTCGTAGAAGTGGCCCCGCATGGGTGGAATGTAGCGGCTGTCGTCGTTTTGTGCAAGCAATGCGTAGGTAAATCCCTTGCGGAATCCCCATACCTCTATTTCGTCGCGCGGGTCGAGATGGCCTATCTCGACCATTTTTTGCGAGGCTCCCCAATATATGAGGCGTGCCGGTGCCACATAGTCGTATACAGTGCCACGTCCTTGGGCGACGATGGTGTCGGTGCGATTGGCGTAATAGCGGTGGACGAGCACCTGCCGTATTTCGACGTATGCCGAGAGAGGATCGTAGTCCATCTTGTAGACGCTGTTGTCGCGGCAGCCTTTGTAGGTCAGCATAGCTTTGCGGACATGATAGTCGACGCGGCTCAGTCCCGATTCTTCCATAAAAACGGTTGTCGAGTCGAAAACGGTAAGCGTGTTGCAGCCGTCGTATTTTGTCGGACGCGTAACATGGTCTTGTGCGGAAACTGTCATAAAGCCAAAAGTCATTGCAATGACAGACAGTAGTTTTAGTGTTTTTTTCATTATATTTGTGATTGAGATTTCGGTTGGAGAGTTTAACGTTTTTGTTTTGGTGCCGAGGGTTTTTTGTTATTGTTTTGGTGCCGCTTCGTTTTTCGTACTAAGCCGTGCAAAGAGTCTTAGTAGTAGCGTAAGTGCAATCAGCATTGTGGCGCTGTTGAAGTTTTGTGGCCATCCGACCAGCCATATCAGCAGCATGGCAGCTATGCAGCTTATCAGTGCAATCGTTACATTTCGGTTAGACTTGCGCAGTCGGCACACTATCCAGAAGAACAGAGGATTGGCCCACAATAGGTTGAAGTTCCACTTGGTGCACCAATGGTCGCTGCCGAACCAGAGGTAGAGTAGCAGAACAGAGACGAGTGCCGATAAGGAGAAAAGTATTGCGTCCAGCCACTGCAGCCGCCATCCTTTGTGGCTTGCAACGAATGTGAGAACCAATACCAGCAGGAATAGCAACATGCTGCAAAGCGAGGGAGTGAGACGGGTAGGGGAGGATTCCTGCACCTGTGGCAACAGTTGCTTGTTTGAGTCCGATATTAGGTTGCCTGTGCTGTTGGTGAGGGTGTCGAATTGGGCCATCATCTCCATGGGAATGTACATGTATTGGGCTGACGTCAAATGCCTGTCGCATCGAGCACCGAGCAGTATGTCGACTCCGAAACACCACCAAGGCGATTCCTTCCCTGAATATTTGTATATCAGGTCCCGATATGTGTTGCGCATTTTTTCGTGGTTGGGCGATGGTTTGTCGGCGTCGTCCAATGACGCCTCTATCATGTCGCGTACACGTGTGGCGCAGTTGTCGCGGAAAAAATCGTATTTATAGTATTTGTTTTCAGGCAACGAATTGGTTATGAGTGATTCGTAAAGGTGTTGCAGCTCTTTGTGCGAGAGATGCAGCCGCTGCTCATTCACCGAGCGGCCAAAGTATTGGTATTCCGAAACAAAATAATCGAATGGTTGGGCGGAAACGAAATAGTTAAGTCTCCCTCTGGCGAATTTGATGTAAAAATGCGGCTCGTCGAAATAGAACATCCCGTAGTTGAATACGATATCAATATGGTTGGCAGTGTCGCAGATGCGAATGGCTGAATGTCCGAACGATTCGTAGAATTCTTCGCCGGGACCGCAAGTCATCACGCTGGCATAAGCACCTTCGTCCAGTTCCGGCATCTCAACATTCTGCGCCCCGACAAACTGGAAGCTGATGCATAAAGATAGAAAAATCAGTATTTTGCTAACGAATTTCATTATTATTGTTTCAAAGTTATCAATTTGCAAATTTACTAATTTATTTCTAATCCTATTTTATTTCCTATTTTTGCAAAAGTTTTTGTGCCACTTCTGGCTAACGCCAAAAATGGTTTACTCCGAAAATCTATATGAGCCTTAGACTTTAAACCTTAATATTTAATATTATGAACTATAAAGACGTCATCAATCATTATCCCGATTTCCCCAAACCTGGCATCGACTTTATCGACATTATTCCGTTTTTGTCCAACAAGGAAGCATTCAAGCAAATTGTGTCCGATATTGACGCCAATGTGCACTGTCCCAACGTTGTCACTGTCGAAGCTCGCGGATTCCTGTTTGCCGCGCCGTTGCTGGCGCAGTCAAAGCTGGTGCAGAATATAGTTCCAATACGTAAGAAAGGAAAGCTCCCGTTTGCCGAAGGCGATCTTCGCGGCGTTGACATCGTCAAGGAGTATGGTGCCGACAAGGTATACTATCGCCTCAGCGACATTGCAGCCGGCAAGCCCGAAGGAGATACTATCTACCTGACATTTCTGGACGACATACTGGCCACCGGCGGTACGGCTATCGGCATCGCCAATGCGTTGAACAGCGAAAAAATCCACATCGATGGCAAAGAGTACAGCGTTAAGGTAAAGGAATTTATCTTCCTCGTCGAATTTCCTGACCTATACGACCACGCTCTGATAGAGTCTATAGCACCCGTCAAATCGTTCCTCCAGATCGCCGGCAAGTGAACATGCCAGACATGCCACCCATCCAGTCAGCCTTTGTTCGGAACTGTTTGTCTTCGAACGAATCGATTCTTGGAAGGAGTGAAAAACAAGGAGATCGGGAAGTCCTCGGACCGACACGGAGAAGAACGGAAAGAGCCGAACGCGAGAGAAGGGATACATGATTTTTCGTCCTCTTCTTCGTGCAAAGTTTAAAGTTTAGGTCTATTTTTTTTCGTTTTCGTCTTCGTTTTGTACGAAGTATTTGTTTTTTGATTATCTTTGCAAAATATTTAAACTAAAATAATAATAATAAAAAATAATAAAAATGTCACAAAATCAAATTATTAATAAGGATGACCTTGTTATCCGATTTGCTGGTGACTCGGGCGACGGAATGCAGCTCTCCGGTACGCTGTTCTCCGACGCCAGTGCCCTTACGGGCAACGATATCGCCACTTTCCCCGATTATCCTGCCGAAATCCGTGCTCCGCACAATACCGTTGCCGGTGTTTCCGGCTATCAGGTACATGTCGGTTCACATATCTACAGCTCAGGCGACAAATGCGACATCCTCGTCGCTATGAACCCTGCAGCTTTCAAATCGCAGCTCAAATGGGCCAAGAAGGGTGCCACCGTCATTGTCGATATGGACACCTTTACCGAGGACGCACTCGAAAAAGCCGGCTACAAAGAGGATCCTTTTACCGACGAACTCGAACGCGCCTATACAATTGTCCGTGCTCCCATTACCAGCTTCACCGCCAAAATAGGCGAACAGCAGGGCGCTGACAAGAAAACCACCGAGAAGTGCCGCAACATGTTTGCACTCGGTATGATTTTCTACCTGACGCATAAGACTCTCGACAAGACCTTCGCTTATCTCGAACGCAAGTTCGCCAAGAAGCCCGAAGTTGTCAAACTCAACAAGGCTGTCCTTACCGAAGGTTATGAATATGCTGACAAGCTTGAGCTTATCCACTCCAAGATAGTCGAAGTGGCTCATGCCGAGATGCCCAAAGGACGCTATCGCAACATCACCGGCAACGTTGCCACCGCTTGGGGTCTCCTTGCCGCCAGCGAACGCAGCGGACGCCGTCTTTTCCTCGGTAGCTATCCCATCACCCCTGCCACCGACGTCATGGTCGAGCTCGCTAAGCACAAATCCCTCGGAGCTCGTGTCTTCCAAGCCGAAGACGAAATCGCTGGCATCTGCTCTGCCATCGGTGCATCCTATGCCGGTGCATTGGCTTGCACCTCCACATCAGGTCCTGGTCTCTCCCTCAAGAGCGAAGCCCTCGGCCTCGCTGTCATGACTGAGCTGCCCCTCGTCGTTGTCGACGTCCAGCGTGGCGGTCCCTCGACGGGTCTCCCCACCAAGACCGAGCAGAGCGACCTCGCTCAAGCCCTCTACGGACGTAACGGCGAAGCCCCCCTCGTTGTCGTCGCTGCCTCTTCCAGCGCCAACTGCTTCTACTGGGCCTACACCGCTGCAAAGATCGCCCTCGAGCACATGACTCCTGTCATCCTCCTCACCGATGGCTACCTCGGCAACGGCTCGCAGCTGTTCCGCATACCTAAAGTTGCAGACCTGCCCGCCATCACACCACGTCTTGCCAAACCCAACGATCCCAACTACCGTCCTTTCCGTCGCGACCCCGAAACCTTCGCTCGCGAATGGGCACTCCCCGGCATGGAAGGCCTGCGCCATCGCGTAGGTGGTCTTGAGAAATGCCCCGACGGACCTCTCAGCACTGATCCTGAAAATCACCAGCTCATGGTCAACAACCGTCAGGAGAAGGTTAACCGCGTAGCCAACTACATCCCCGACCAGGAAGTCACCGGCAATCCCGATGCTGACCTCCTCGTTGTCGGCTGGGGTGGCACCAGTGGAGCACTTACCCTTGCTGTCGAAGAGATGAACGCTGAAGGCAAGAAAGTTGCCTACACCCACTTCAACTACATCTGCCCCCTGCCCAAGAACACAGGTGACATACTCCGCCGCTACAAGAAGATCGTTGTCTGCGAGCTCAACAACGGACAGTTCGCCGGCTACCTGCGCACCCAGTTCCCCGAGTGCCCCATGACCCAATACAACAAAGTTATGGGACTCCCGTTCGAAGTCGGCGAGTTAAAAGAGCACTTTAGTAAACTGTTGATAGGATGAAAATTGTTGATAAGGTGATAAGTTAATCTGTTGTTAAGAGTCTGTTTCATATCAACGCAAAACATATCAACATATCAACATAAAACGTATCAACATAAAATGTATCAACATAAAACAACAATAAAATGAGCGAAAGACATTTTGTCCCCAAAACGGACGTAGCATATACAAAAGCTGATTTCACCAGCGATCAGATGGTCAAATGGTGCCCCGGTTGTGGCGACCACGCCATCCTCTCCTCACTCCTCAACACATTCCCCAAGACCCACGTCAAGAAGGAAAACATCGTCATGGTCTCCGGCATCGGATGCTCGTCACGCATCCCCTATTATGTCGACACATACGGATTCCATAGCATCCATGGACGTGCCTGCGCCATTGCCACCGGCGTCAAGCTTGCCAACCCTGCCCTCAGCGTATGGGTCAACATGGGCGACGGCGATTCCATGGCTATTGGCGGCAACCACCTCATCCATGCCATCCGTCGTAACCAGGATCTCAACATAACCATTTTCAACAACGAGATCTACGGCCTCACCAAGGGCCAGTACAGTCCTACCACCAAGTTCGGCCAGGTAACCAAGACCTCGCCCTACGGCACCATCGACTATCCCTTCAATCCGGGCGAACTCG
>CAMOFI010000071.1 GCA_946613135.1 uncultured Bacteroidales bacterium | reverse complement strand
TCTGCTCGAAACAAATACTCATCTGACATAAATCCTAACGACCGATTTGGGTTTATTCCGCCTTCGGCGGTAATGCTGATGCAATTATTATTTTACCTTATTATTTTATCGCCACTTAACTTATTCGAGCAGGATTGAATAGTTTGTATAATGATTAGAGCAGGTCAAGACACTTTTCGATGGGGATGCCGAGGCATTTGTCTTGTTGGTCGCAGTTGCGGCTAATGAGGCTGCTGACGACATGCATTGCTGTTTCGGTGCTTTCTTTTAGTGTCTTGCCATTCATCAAATGTCCTATCAGGACAGCAGAGAAGATGTCTCCGGTGCCGTGGAAGAGGACTGGGATTTCATCGTATGGGATGCAGAAATAACGGCCTTCGTCGTGATTCTGTGCGAAACCACTGATGGGTTTATCGCTGCGACGTCCAATGACGCAGGTTTGACCTTCGACATAAGCACTGGTGATGAGGGCCGATTTTGCACCGAGGGCTACGATGTTGTCGAGCATGAGGTATGCCTCTTCCAAGGATTGGCCTTCCGAACGGTAGGGCATCCCGGTGAGGTAGCATGCTTCAGTGTAGTTGGGGAATGTCAAATCTGCCATGCTGATCATTTCGCGCATCAGTTCAACCTGTCGTTCACCCATTCCGTTGTATAGCCTTCCTCCGTCGCCCATGATAGGGTCTACAAAGATTGTTGTGCCCTCTTCTCGTAGTTTTGAGCAGTAGTCGATAACGATGCGAGCCTGCTCTTCGCTGAACATCAGTCCGGTACAGGCGGCGTCGAAGCGGAATCCTAATTGTTGCCATACCGGTATGGCTCCGCGCATATATTCGGTGGTTTCCAATATGTTGAATCGTCCGTAGTCGAGGGTGTTGGAAACGAGAGCCGTGGGCAGGTTAAAAGTGGAATGTCCCATGTACGTGAGTATGGGCATCATAGCCACCATACCCACATGGCTGTGGCCTACAACGTCGTTTATGAGAAGTATCTGTTTCAATTCTAATATGTTAATGTGTTTGTTTGTTTTGCGGGCAAAACATGAATATCAATGGTTTCTTTAGATTGTGTTGGTTCTAATGGGTTATTTGAGTTTAGCCACAATGTATTCCGATTGGGTGCCGATTCGGAACTTGGCACCCCATATGCCCAGTCCAGAGCTGACATAGTAGCGTGTGGTGCCGCGTTGGTGGCTGCCCCATGAGCATTCATACAGAGCGTCGGTGATCCAGGACAGAGGCCATACCTGGCCTCGATGGGTGTGGCCGCTCAGCTGGAAGTCGATGCCGCAGCTTTCGGCTTCTTCGAGGTGGTAAGGCTGATGGTCGAGGAGAATGGTGTAGCTTGATGGACACGTGGCCATTAGGTCGCGGATGCTTTTGCGCTGTGTGTTGGTACGGTCGTCGCGGCCGATGATATGGATTCCTTCGAAGTCTGCAACACTGTCGACAAGCAAGGTGATGCCCGCTTCGCGATAGAATTTTTCGGCTTGTTTCTCACCCGAGTAGTATTCGTGGTTGCCGAGACAAGCAAAGACAGGAGCCTTTATGCGTCGGAATTCGGCAGCCATATCTTCCTCTATGACGGGTCGGTAGCTCATGTCGACGATGTCGCCGGCGATGAGTACAAGGTCTGGCTTTTCGCTGTTGATCATGTCAACCCATCGTGCCAGTTCGTTGCGGCGGTTGTGGTAGCCGATGTGCAGATCTGACGCCATGACAACGGTGAGTGGCCGTCCGACGAGTCCGTTGCTGTTTAGTTCTATAGGTACGCGTACTTTATGGTTGTAGTGTAGCGATGCATAGACGAACAAGCCTGCGGTCAGGGAGACGAGGACAATTGTGGTTGCCAGATTGTTGTGCAGCATCGTTCGTGGCACGATATGTATGAGACGCCCGATGTCGAGCAACAGGAATGCCATAAGTAGGTATAGGAGTATGATGACTGTCTTGTTGCCGATACTATATACCGCAGAAGCCGCACCGAGTGGCAAACGGTTCATCAATGGTGAGAAACTGGCAAACTCTAAAGCGAACAGGAACAGGCCTGCTCCGACGATGGTCCATCTGCCCCATCGGGGCAGCGGAACGAGCGTCCAAATGTGCCATGCAACGTAAGCCATCAGGGCTATGAGGACCAGTAATATGATGATGAATCTGTGCATTTAGATGTTTTTCATGCTTAGAGATATGCGGTGTCGACGCAGGTCGACTTCAAGCACCTTTACTTGTACGTGCTGGTGCAGGTGTACCACTTCGTTCGGGTCGTTCACGCGTCGGTTGGCTATCTGCGAGATGTGAACCAATCCGTCCTGATGCACTCCTACGTCTACAAAGGCACCGAAGGCGGTGATGTTGGTCACTATGCCGGGCAGTATCATCCCCTCCTGCAGGTCCTCGATTTTGGTGACGTTTTTGTCGAACTCAAAGACTTCAAACTTGGCGCGTGGGTCAAGGCCTGGTTTGTCAAGTTCTTTCATGATGTCCTGCAGTGTTGGCAGTCCGCAATCGTCAGACACAAATTGGTTGATGTCTATTTTGTTGCGCAGTTGCTTGTCTTTCATCAGATCTTCGACAGTGGCTCCTACTGCTTTGGCCATGCGTTCTACAAGGGTGTATCGTTCTGGATGCACGGCACTACGGTCGAGGGGGTTGTCGCTCTCGCGCACACGCAGGAATCCGGCACATTGTTCGAAAGCTTTATCGCCCAGTCGTGGGACGCAGAGGAGCTCGTGCCGGTTATGGAATGCCCCTTTCTCGTTTCGGTATTCAACGATTTTTGATGCCAATGCGGGGCCTATGCCGCTGACGTACGCCAACAGTTCGCGGCTGGCGGTGTTAAGTTCCACGCCGACACTGTTGACGCAACTCACCACCACATCCTCAAGGCTGTCGTGTAGCATCTTTTGGTCCACATCGTGCTGGTATTGTCCCACTCCGATGCTTTTAGGGTCGATTTTCACCAGTTCGCTCAGGGGATCCATCAGCCGTCGCCCTATGCTGACGGCACCGCGCACGGTGACGTCGTAGTCTGGAAATTCGGCTCTTGCCACGTCGCTGGCGCTATAGACTGAGGCGCCGTTTTCGCTTACCATGACAGCGATAACCTTGTTTTTGAAGCGGCATCGTTTCACAACCTCTTCGGTCTCGCGTCCGGCAGTGCCGTTGCCGATGGCTATGGCTTCGATATGGAATGCCTCGACCAGTGCTTCGAGTTTGGCTACGGCGGCCCGTTCTTCGCGGACAGAGGTGAAGGGATAGATAGTCTCGTTGTGGAGCAGTTGGCCTTGTGCGTCGAGGCATACGACCTTGCATCCGGTGCGGAAACCAGGGTCGATGGCCAGAGTGCGTTTCTGTCCGAGAGGCGAGGCGAGGAGCAGTTGGCGCAGGTTTTCGGCAAATACCTTTATGGCTTCGCGGTCGGCGTGTTCTTTGAGCAGGTTGTAGTATTCAGTTTCTATTGATGGAGCAATCAGCCGTTTGTATCCGTCCTTTACGGCGTCGGCCACCTGTGTGCATGATTCGTAGTTGCCACGCACAAATTGGCGTTCGAGCGACTCGATGGCTGGCTCGTCGTCGTCGGGGGCTATCTTTACACGCAGCAATCCTTCGCTCTCGCCGCGAAACATGGCGAGGATGCGATGCGACGGTGCCCGCATGGCGTTCTCCTTCCAGTCGAACCACGACTGGAATTTGCCGGCCTCTTCCTCTTTGGCTTTTACCACTTTGGACGAGATCATGGCTGTGCGGCGGAATATGTTGCGTATCTTGTTGCGTGCGGCGATGTCTTCGCTTACGTGTTCGGCAATAATGTCGCGTGCTCCAGCCAGAGCCTCGGAGGTGTCTTTTACGCCTTTCTCTTCGTCCACGTATTTTTCGGCCAGTTGTTCGACGTCACATTTGTATTGTTTCATCAGCTCGTCGGCCAGCGGTTGCAGACCTTTCTCTACGGCCATGGTGGCGCGAGTCTTGCGTTTGGGTTTGTAGGGCAGGTAGAGGTCCTCGAGGTCGGTCAATGTCTCGGCATTTTCTATCTGAGCACGCAGTTCGGACGTTAGTTTTCCTTGTTCGTCGATGCTTTGCAGGATGGCTTCGCGCCGTTTGTCGAGCTCTTTCAGTTTGAGCAGCATGTCGCGTATGGCGGCAATCTGCACCTCGTTTAGGTTGCCTGTGGCCTCTTTGCGGTATCGTGCAATGAATGGAACAGTGGCACCTTGTTCAAGGAGTTCGATGGTCTTTTCCACCTGGCGTACACCGACGTTTATTTGTGAGGCTATATGTTTCGCGTAGTCCATTGAAAAAATGTGTGTTGAAATGACAATTCGTAGTGTGTGGCAATCAAAATGGGAATGCAAAATTACTAAAAAGTTGAGAGTTGTTGTCGAATGTGTGATTTTTCGGCAACAAAAAAATAAAAGAGAGGACCATACAATATTATTGTGGCCGATGCGTTATAGGGTGAAATTGAAAAAAGAAAAAAGATGAAGAAGATACTACTTTTTATGCTGTGCGCTGTCTCGATTCTGTCGCTTTCTGCACAGGAAATCAGCTCCAGGGCCAAAGCTATGCGGATGATGACGTTTTCCAAGCCGGAGTATATGGTGAAGGATATCAAAGTATTGTCTGACACGATGACTGTCTATTCGCTGTCCGACTACGTGATATATCCTATCGGCAAATGGGAGAATGTGGAGCAGTACATCACAAACACTCAGCTGCAGTGGTATCGCGAAGTGGGATATAAGCGCTATTTTGACTCAATGACCGTGTCGGTCAATACGCTGCGCCGTCTCGACGGCAGTTATCTCGACATGTATCGAAGCATCGCTACTGGTCGTGTAGAGATGGTGGCTGGCAAGATTACCGACCCTGAGGTGGTTCTTGACAACGGTGTCCATGTCGGTATGACCAAGGAGGAGGTGTTCCGCATTGTCTTCAAGCGTTTTCCAAAGTCTTATGTGTCTGACATCAATGTGCTTAAAGTCATCAGTGGAGCCGGCGAGGTGGGCCAGATATACACCTTCCGCGGCAACAAGCTGCGCCATATCGGTATTGTGTCGAAATATAAGTATTATTAATGTAGTAGGTCTCAGATGTTTGGCGTGAATGATTTCAAACTTTGGCATCCAAATATCGGCTTTCAATACTGAATGAAGCATATAGGTCTGTTTTTTGGCTCGTTCAACCCTATACATGTGGGACATTTGATCATCGCCAATTCGATGCTCGAATTGACCGACATGGATGAGGTGTGGTTCGTCGTTTCGCCGCAGAACCCGTTCAAGGAGCGCAAGACCCTGCTTGCGGACCACCATAGGATGCAGATGGTGCGTGTGGCTATTGACGACAATTATCGCATGCGTGCCTGCGATGTTGAGATGCATCTGCCGATACCGTCGTACACTGTGGTGACGCTGGCACATCTGAGCGACAAGTATACTGACAAGCGTTTTTCGCTGATAATGGGTGGCGACAACCTGGCGAACTTCCGCCGTTGGCGCAACTATGAGCACATCCTAAACAACTACAATATTTACGTCTACCCACGTCCGGGCAGCGAAGCCGACGATTTGGCGACGCACCCCCATGTGCATCTTGTCGAGGTACCTATGATGGATATCTCGTCGAGCTACATACGCAATCAGATTGCGCAAGGACATCCGCCGCGCTATATGCTTACGGAGCCGGTGTTCCGATATCTTACCGAGATGCATTTCTATGAGGTGAAGCATTAAGCTGCTGCAGGTGGCTGTCAAGAAAAATAAAAAAGAGGGCATTCCGTGGATGCCCTCTTTTGCTGTACTACAGTTGTCGTTATTTCTTTTTAGCCGTTTTTTTTGCCGGTTCGGCTTTTGTTGTCTTTACGGTTCTTGTTTTTGTCGCCTTGGAGGTCTCTTTGGCTTTTAGTGCTGCCTTTGGAGCCTTTTTCTCGACGGTTTTCTCGGCTTTGGCTTTCGTGGTCTTTGCCGAGGTGCGTTTGGCTTCTCTAACCTCCTCGCTCACGGCCTTTACGGCTTCGATGTCTGGATTTTTTGATTTCTTTTTGCGTCCTCGCTTTTCTTCTGGCGGGTTGTCTTCGCGCAGCATTCCTTCGCCCGAGTCGGCTTCCTCAAGAAGGGCTTCAATGTCGAGCAACTCGTCGTCGTCGGGTTCCATATCGTCGTCGTCGCTGTCGCCCTCGTCGTCCTTGTCGATGTAGTCGTCGTCGGGTCTGTCGCCGTATTCGTCGTCGATGTCCTCATTGGCCATTTCGAATTCCTTCTTGTCTTCTGGCAATCCTTCGAAGACCTCTTCGAGAGCGCCGTGTCGCATTTTTCCTACGGCGTGGTTGTTGCCCTCTTCCTTGTCGATGGCTTCGGAGAGAGGTGCGAATTCGCCTTCTTCGTGTTCTTCTTCGCCGTATAGGTCTTTGTCGAGGTCTTCTTCTACCAGTCCGGTGTCGATTTTCACGTCGAACTTGATCATGTAGGAGGTCTCTTCTGTTTCGAGTGGAACAACGAAAATTGCCTCGCCGTTAGGTTTTATGGTCTTTTGCAGATAATCTTTGTATCCGTCGGGATAGGCATCTTTGAATAGTTCGCGCAGGTCGTCTGTTAGGTTTTTATAGCTGACAATCAGTTTTTTCTTTCGATTTCTGTGGTCTGTCATTGTTTGTAAATTTTGTGCAAGTATAGCAAGATTCGTTTAATGTACAAAATTTTTTTTTCGTCAGCTTGCCACGACAATGCTTTCGTCGTCTTCCACGCGCAAGTTGTCCATTATAAATTCGCGCCGTTCGAGAGAGTTGTCGCCCATGTAGAAATTGAGGACACCCTTCATGTCGAAATCCTTGTGGAGCATCACAGGGTCGAGCCGCATATCTTTTCCGATAAAGTTTTTGAATTCGTCTGGCGATATTTCTCCGAGACCTTTAAAGCGTGTGATTTCGGCATTTGGAGTGTTCTTGATGGCCTCTATGCGTTCGTCGTCGGTATAGCAGTAGTGGGTTTTCTGTTTGTTGCGAACGCGGAAGAGTGGAGTCTGCAGAATGTATACGTGTCCTTTCCGTATCAGTTCGGGATAGAAACGCAGGAAGAAAGTAAGCAGCAGCAGTCGTATATGCATTCCGTCGACATCGGCATCGGTTGCGATAACCACGTTGTTGTATCGCAGGTTTTCAATGCCGTCATCGATGTCGAGAGCGTTGTGCAGCAGGTTGAGCTCTTCGTTTTTGTATACGTCAACCTTTTTGATTTTCATAATATTGCGAGGTTTGCCTCGCAGGCTGAATACAGCTTGTGTTGCCACGTCGCGGCTTTTGGTGATGCTGCCGCTTGCCGAGTCGCCCTCAGTGATGAAGATGGTTGTTTCGAGCCTTCGGGCGTGGTTGGTGTTGTAGTGTATGTGGCAGTCGCGCAGTTTGCGGTTGTTGAGGCTTGCCTTCTTGCTGCTTTCGCGTGCCACTTTCTTTATTCCGGCAATGTCTTTGCGTTCTTTCTCGTTCTGGTTGATTTTCTGCAGCATGGCTTCTGCCGTTGCGGGGTTCATGTGCAGGTAGTTGTCCAGATGCCGTTTCAGTATGTCGAGCACATATGTTTTGAGGAAGGGGCTGTCGTTGGTGCCGTCGGCGTTGTTAGGAGCCATGTGTGTCGACCCCAGTTTTGTTTTGGTTTGAGCCTCGAACACGGGTTCCTGGATTCTTACACAGAGGGCACAGACCAGGCCTTGGCGGAAGACGGCGGGTTCGTAGTCTTTTTTGAAGAACTCGCGTGTCACGCGGGCAAAAGCCTCGCGGAAAGCGCTTTGGTGTGTGCCGCCTTCGGTGGTGTGTTGTCCGTTGACGAAGCTGTAGTAGTAGTCGCTGCTTTGTCCGTTGATGTGAGTGAATGCGCATTCGAAATCGCCCTCCTTGATATGTACCACGGGATACAGTCCTTCGGTGTCCATGTTGTGCTCCAGCAGGTCGAGCAGGCCGTTTTTCGAGTAGATACGCCTGTCGTTGTAGTAGAGTGTAAGCCCTTTGTTGAGGTAGGCGTAGTTGCGGATGCGCTCCTCTACATATTCGCCCACGAAGTGGTAGTTGCCGAAGAGTTTGTTGTCGGGAACGAATTCGACAAGAGTCCCGTTTTCTTCATTGCTGTCGACGATGCCGCTGTCGTTTGTAAGTTTGCCTTCTGCAAATTCTGCGGTGCGGCACTTCCCGTCGCGCACGGCCATAACCTTAAAATAAGAGCTGAGGGCGTTGACGGCCTTTGTACCCACACCGTTCAGGCCAACCGACTTCTGGAACACCTTGCTGTCATACTTTGCTCCCGTGTTGAGCTTGCTGACCGCCTCGACTATCTTGCCGAGGGGAATGCCTCGACCGAAGTCGCGTATGCTTACGCGCCGTTCGCTGAAATCAATATTCACATTGATGCGTTTGCCGTAGCCCGAGGTGAACTCGTCGATCGAGTTGTCGATAACCTCTTTTATAAGCACATAGATGCCGTCGTCGTGGCTTGATCCGTCTCCCAGTTTGCCTATGTACATACCAGGGCGCAGCCTGATGTGCTCCATGTCCTCAAGGTGGACAATGCTATCGTCATTATAGTCGTTCGCCACAGACTCGATATTATAGTCTTCCATAAATGTTGCTATTGTTTCAAAGATGTGTAATTCAGTCAACAAC
>CAMOFI010000070.1 GCA_946613135.1 uncultured Bacteroidales bacterium | reverse complement strand
GCACCATCCTGCAATAAATCCGCCATTTCTGCGTTATCCACACAAAACAAGCACCAGTCGCGGCGGATGTTCTGTTGCGGCGGATTTGCAATCCGACGCTGGTTAATATAAGGATTTGCAATCCGCAAAAATTGACAGTCAGTGAATTAACGCCGGTATTCTCTGTTGCTATGGATGTTTGTGTCAGTCGTTGTCGTCTTCGCTAAGAAGGGCAAGCCCGCCCATGGCGGTTTCTTTGTAGAGCGAGGGGAGGTCGTGGCCGGTTTTTTTCATTGTTTCGACAACTTTGTCGAAAGAGATGATGTGTTTGCCGTCGCTCATCATGGCGTAGAGGTTTATGTCGAGAGCACGGAGGGCAGCCATGGCGTTCCTTTCAATACATGGGATCTGTACGAGTCCGCACATGGGGTCGCATGTAAGGCCCAGGTTGTGTTCCATGGCCATCTCGGCTGCATATTCTATCTGCTGGGGGCTTCCTCCGAACAATTGGTTGGCCGCCACGGCAGCCATCACACAGGCACTGCCTACTTCACCTTGGCATCCAACTTCGGCACCGCTGATGGAAGCGTTGGTTTTGATGACGTTGGCGAATAGGGCTGCTGTCGCCATGGCACGCAGTATGTCGGTGTCGGTGAAGTTATGGTTCTTCTTGAGATGGTAGAGTACGGCTGGGAGTACTCCGCTTGAACCGCAAGTGGGTGCGGTGACTATGGTACTGCCAACGGCATTGCGTTCGCTTGTGGCAAGGGCATAGGCCACGACGAGGCATCGTCCTTGAAGCGACGGCTTGTAGGAGGAGGCTCGGACATAATATTGGCGGGCTTTGCTGCGGAGGTGAAGTCCGCCAGGAATGACGCCTTCGGACGATAGGCCGACCTCTATGGTCTGTTGCATGGTTTGCCACATGTCCATAAGGTAGTCCCAAATGTCTTTGTCTTCGTGCATCTCTACATATTCCCAAAATGTGAGTCCTTCGCGTTCGATGTATTTCAGTATGTCGGATATGTGAGACAGTTCGTAGACGGGTTTGGCTTCTTCGTGTATCTCTTCGTTGGCAAGGAGTCCGCCTCCGATGCTGTAGATTTTCCAGTGGTCTGTGACGTTGTTGTCTGCATCTAAGGCTTCGAAGAGCATGCCGTTGGTGTGGAATTCGGGAACTATGTCGGCGCGCCACACAAAATCGACGGGGATTGGTGCTGCGGCAGCCGAAATTGCGACATCAGTACGGTGACCTTTGCCGGTGGCGGCAAGGCTGCCGTATAGTGTTACGCGGAAGCGTTGGGCCTGAGGATTGCGTTGGTGGAAGATGGTTGCTGCGCGGTGCGGGCCGAGTGTATGCGAAGAGGATGGACCGTATCCTTTCTTTAGTATCTGCTTGATGGATTCCATGATGAATTGTGTGTTGAGAATTAGTTAGTTGAAAAACTTCCATGTTATGCCCCAGTATAGACCAAAGTCTTCGAGCGGGTAGTGTGGCAGGCTGAAGTAGGAGGGGGTTAGTTTCATGAGTTCTTCGAGCGGGGCATTGAAGTGTGAAGCTTTGAGATAGATGCTGGCGCGTTTCACTTGCAGGTTTATCCAAAAGTCGGCGACAAGGTAGTTGCCGATCTCTTGTTCGTCTTGGCGATAGAAGGCTCCGAGAACAGGATTCCATCCGTCGGCCTTGAAGCGTGTGTGGTAGCGTATGTCGAATCCGGTCTGTATATGCAGTGCTCCGCCGAATATTGTTGCGTCGGCATAGAGGCTGTTTTTGGATGCAAAAAGCGGAACACGTATCACATCGTCGTTGCTGCTGTGTTGCAGCATTTCCTGCAACCGTATGCTGAACCATCCGAACTGCAGGTGCACCATGAATTTGCCTTGTAGCAGCAATCCTGTCGCGTCGCCTTGCACGGGTTGCATGTTGTCGGCAAACCACACATTGTTGCTAAGCAGTGTGGCCGATGTGTTGGTCTCGACTGTCCGCAGATGTCCTTTCAGGCTGTCGGGACGGTGCATGTCGTAGTTTATATTCAGATGTTGGCGTTTGATTTTGTCGTAGCTGTCGACATCCCAACTGTAGTGCCCTTCGTTGTGGTAAAAGAGCAGGTCGGGCGACTGGGCTTCGCTCGAGGCGTGAAGTCTGAATCGGCTGCATTGCCCTGCCGGCACGCTGAGTATGCCTTCGATATGGTAGTCTCCGTTGCGTCGTCCACCTGATGCTTCTTCTGCTTTTGCATGGAGAAGCATTCTTTTTATGTGCAAGTCGGCAGAGGCAAAGGCTGTGAGGTTGAATTCGTTGATATGTCTGCCGGGCATGGCGAACTGTAGGCGGTCGTACTGAGGCCTGACACCAACCTGCAACACAAGAGGATTCGCCCATCGGTGATGCATGTAGGCATCGTTTGTCCAATAGATGTCTGTGGCCAGATGCCATAACTGGGTTGAGTCGTAGTAGAAGGTCGTATCGAGCAGGCTTGGGTCGTAGAATCGGCTGTCGGCCTGGTTGTCGGCAAAGATTCGCCGCATTCGCGCCAACTCAAAGTCCATGGCCAACACGCCGGTGTTGAGGATGTGCGGTTCATGCGGCATCAGGGTGTCGTAGCCTACGATAGAGTCATACTGGATGATTGTTGGTGTGGAGCCAGTGTCGCTGTGTGCTGTAGAGTCGACAGCAGGAAGCGTGTGAACAGTGTCGTAGAAAGTCTTGACGATTGGCCTGTGATGGGCGAATTGGCGTACGGTGTTGAAACTTTGGTGTAGGTCTATGCTGAAGTTGCGCCATTGGTTCTGTGCGGCATACATGTTTATGGGTACGCCGATGGGGCGGTTGTAGCTCCAGCAGGTGGTGTCGTTCTGCACGCCGCCGTTCTCGCCCTGCCTGTGCCGATTCAGGCTCATTCCGGCTTGCAGTTGGTAGCGTGCGTCGCGCGAGTAGTAGTTGGTTGTCAGGTCGATGATATGGCTGGTTACGCTGCTGTTGGTGTACTGCCCGTCGCGGCTTGTCAGGTCGTAGAGAAAAGCCATATTCCATCGTTGTTTTATGTTTTGGGAATGGATTATCTGGATTTGGTAGTCCTTGTTGAGCGAGCTTCCATATCCTAAGAGGGTATATGGGGTTTGTGTCTGGAAGTACTTGTATGTGTGGTGCCCCGGCAACGGCGACGGAATTCCGTTCCCGCGGTTTGTGTTATAGGAACGTGAGAATGGTGTGGCCTTGGGGAAGAGTGACATGGCCGTTTGCCCGAGGGCTCCGAGGTCTATTTTGTAGTCGCCGTCAAGTCGGTGGGTCGGGTTGTGCATCTGTGTTCCTGTCGGGTCGAGCGATGGATGCTGTATGGAGCGTATCTTTACTTCATGTTTCGACGAGGGGAACATGAATACCTTCATACGCAACACCGAGTCGGCTTCTTCGCCATTGTCGTAGATGATGCCTTCGGGTGTGGCGTTTTGCAGGGAGTCGGGGTTGTCGGTATTGTTGTAGGGGTTGTAAGTTGGACTTTGTTGAGAGCTTGCCGTCCTGTTTGAAGCTCTCAATGCAGTGCCGACTTGGGCCGACACCAATGATGGTGCCAGCCATGCTACCAACAGGACTATATAGACCAGTGCTTTTTTCAATTCAGACTAAAATAGGACCTCCGATTTAATGATTGTATTTATATGTCGCCTTTGTTGGAAGATGATATGAGGCTGAGAATGCTGATTTTATATTATGATTCGTGTTGAAAAACTTCGAAAACATGCGTTTTTTGCGGCTGCCTAAATGGTGTAATAACAATTGTTTAGGCAGTGGCTTTGATGTCGCTGCGGCTGGGTGTGCCGACTTGGATCTATGCGTTATGCAAGAAACGTTCAGCATCGATGCCTGCTATGCATCCCTTGGCGGCGGCCACACAGGCTTGGCGGTAGTGAGGGTCGCACACGTCGCCGGCGGCGAATACTCCAGGTATGTTTGTCGCACTGCTGGGGTTCTGTACTTTTATGTAGCCAGCCTCGTCGAGGTCTACCTGTCCGTCCAGGAAGGCGGTGTTGGGTTGGTGACCGATGGCGACAAAGAAGCCGGCGATATCCAATCGTTTCACTTCGCCGGTCTTGACATTCTTGATGTCGGCACCTGTGACACCGTCCATGTCGCTGCCGATTATTTCTTGTGTCACGCTATTCCACAGCACTTCGATTTTGGGGTTGTCGAGAACGCGATGTTGCATGGCTTTGGATGCACGCAGTTCGTCGCGACGGACAATCTGGTACACTTTGCGGCACAACGTGGCGAGGTAGGCTGCCTCTTCGCAGGCCGTATCGCCTCCGCCGACAACTGCCACGTCGAGGTTCTTGTAGAAGAATCCGTCGCATGTGGCGCATGCAGATACGCCTTGTCCGTAGTATTTCTTCTCGCTCTCGAGTCCAAGCCAGCGTGCAGAGGCTCCTGTGGCAATTATAACGGTCTCGGCTTCGATTTCGTTGCCTTTGTCGTCGACAGCTACGAATGGGCGTTTGGAAAGGTTGATTTTTTCGATGGTGCCTTTGTGTATTTCCACTCCGAAACGTAGGGCCTGTTGGCGTAGGTCGTTCATCATTTCGGTTCCGGAAATGCCGTTGGGATATCCTGGGAAATTCTCAATTTCTGTTGTGATTGTAAGTTGTCCGCCAGCCTGGAGCCCTTCGTACAGCATGGGTTTGAGGTCGGCGCGACCTGTATAGATGCCTGCAGTGTAGCCTGCGGGACCTGATCCGATGATTAAACAGCGAGTATGTGTCATTATGCTATAATTTTTTTTTGGATTTTTAAAAACATATAGTTATGCCGGCTTGTATCAGCCGGTTGAACTGTCCTTTGTTGGAACGGAATATGCGGTAGGTGCCGCTGCCGTTTTCCTCTGCAATGTTGAGCATCGAGTTGTACCAGCGTGCGTCGATGCCGATATGGTTGGTGAAGCGGTATCGCAGACCTATGCATAACGGTATGGCGTCGAGACGTTTGTAGTTGTCGCTTTGTAGAGCGTCGTGTGCTCCGTCGGTGGTGACATTAGCTTTGGCCAATATCGCCGGAGCGATGCCGGCCGACACTCGCAGCGAGCGTTGCTCTGTGAGGTCGAATGCAAGCATAAGGGGCACTTCGACATAGAGAAGCGATATTGTGCGTTCAAGACCGCTGTTCTCGATATGAGAGCCCTTTTGCGAAAGTCCTATCTCGACAGCAAAACGCAATCTTCCATCGTCGTTGACAGGGTAGGAGGTGCCTACGCTGCCGTGGAATCCCATCTTGTTGTAGTTGCCGGAGGCGTCGCCGTCGATTTGGCACATGTTGATTCCTCCGCGAATTTCGAGGTCGAACCCGTCGCTGCCTGCGTGTCGGCGGTGCTGGGCCCATGAGGCTGTCACTACTGCCGCAAGCATGAAGAATAGCGTGATTGTCTTTTTCATGGTTTCATTTTGCTGATAAGGTTTGATGTCGATTGGCCTGGGACGAGCGATATGAGCTCTACACGTCCGCCGTACGACTCGACAAAGTCGGCTCCTACAACGGTCTGGCGGCTGTAATCGGCCCCCTTGACCAATATGTCGGGACGTATGGCGCGGATGAGATTCAGGGGTGTGTCTTCGTCAAAAACAACCACATAGTCGACAAATGCGAATGCTGCCAAAACCATGGCGCGGCTTTCCTGTGCCGATACTGGCCTCGAGGGGCCTTTCAGTCTTCTTACCGACTCGTCGCTGTTTAGGCCCACGACGAGCATGTCGCCGAGGTCGCGAGCCTGGCTAAGGTATTCTACATGGCCTTGATGAACAAGGTCGAAACAGCCGTTGGTGAATACCACCTTTGGATGGTCGGTGCTGCGGCGTTTGTCGAGAATGGGCAATAGATCGTGCAGCGGCACGATTTTGAGTTTTAATCCTATGTTGAAAGTAGTATTCACTTTACTGTACACGTGTTGGGTTCAATGGCTGTAGTGTGTTTTTTCCCTTTCAGCAGCGAAAAATAGACGAGGAAAAACAGTCCTACAACGATTACGATAGCCTGCTGTGCTCCCCACAGCAGCCATCCGCATGCCAGACCTGTGCTCTCGCCGATTCCGTACAGGGCAACTGCTTGCCATACAAGCACAGGGTAGGCCCCAAGCCCGCCCTGCGATATCATCATGCCGACAGTGCCAAAAAGATAGATGACGTATGCCGCCGAGAAGTCGAGATCCTGTGTGTCGGCAAAGGCCTGCAAAATGAACCATCCGCCGGCAATGTAGAGCAGATAGATGGCAATGCTGTAGGTAATGAACAATATGGTGGATTTGGGTCCAAGGTGGAGGATGCTCTTCACTCCGTCGATGCAGCCGGCAACCAGGTCTGCCATTTTTTTGTATGGCTTGAATTTCAAGAGCTTCTGGTGAAACAGTTTGTATGCTACCACAAGAAGGACCAGTATGACAATGCCTGCCACGGCGATGGCGGCCAGAGTGGGCAGTGTGCTGAATTTCTGTGACAGGCTGTCGTACAGAAAATCCTTTACGCTTCCGAACATGAGCAGGAATCCGAGCAGGACCACCAGGGCGAACAAGAGCACGTCGAAAAGGCGCTCGGTGACTACGGTGCCGAGCGATTTCTCCATAGGTATGCCCTCGCTGGTGCGCAGCATGGCGCAGCGCATCACCTCGCCAAGGCGTGGAAATGCCAGGTTGGCAAGGTAGGTGACCATGACAGAGCCGAAGGTGTTGAACACGGAAGGACAGTGGTCGAGAGGCTTGAAGAGAAGTCGCCAGCGAAGTGCTCTGATGAAATGTGCAACGAGGCTGGCAAGCATGACGACGGCGACCCAGCCCCAGCGTGCCGAGACAAATGATTCCCATATGGCGGCTTTCTGATCGGCATCGAGTTTGAGCAGGAACCAGTATATGAAAAAGATTCCGATGCTTACAAAAACGGTGAATTTCAGTATGTCGCCTATATGTTTTTTCATCTCAGATGGTTGTTGGCCGGGAATATGACAGAAGGATGCCATTGCTTGGCTTCTTCAAAATCCATCGAGGCGTAGGATGCAATGATGAGCAGATCGCCTACATGGGCTTTGTGGGCCGCGGCTCCATTTATGCCTATTATACCGCTGCCGGCTTCTCCCTTTATGATGTAGGTCGAAAAGCGTTCTCCGTTGGTGATGTTATATATGTCAACTCTTTCGTTTTCTATCATGTTTGCTGCTTCGAGCAATTGGGCGTCGATTGTGATGCTTCCGATGTAGTCGAGGTTGGCTTCTGTTACTGTAACTCTATGTATTTTAGATTTTAATACTTCTATAAACATTGTAATATTTTTTGCAAATATACTATTTATTTTGTGAATCGGGGATTGTGTATCTCAAAAAGGTTTTCGATATCTTTCCCCAATTGCCGCTCACAATTTTTCGTTCTCACATCTCAACTGAAAATAAACAAGAGTAGTATGCAAACCAACAGGGTGTATACCATGAGTTTTCCGGCAGGTACCGGCTTGAAGCGGTCGAAGTCGTCGTCGTCGTCGAACCGTCGTGTGATCCGACGTTTCACGGCGCTGTCTTTGGTTTGTGCTGCGGGAGTGTCGACCAGGTTGCCTTCGCTGTCGAAGCGCGACACATAATGGAATTGAGGCTTCTCGCGTTTGCGGAAAAAATCGCTGAGTGTCAGTCTTGACGCTTTTTTCCTATCCTGTCGTTCGATATTTCTTACCTTGCGCTGGAAGTATTCAAGGTCGTCGTCGTTGCTGGCGGCTGCAGTGATGTCGTCGTCGGCTTTATGCGGCTCGTCGGTGAGCGGCATTCCGTTTTCGAGACGGTATTTTGTTTTCAGCTTCTCCCATTCCTCTTTCTCGGGGTCGTAAAACCGTGGCCGATAATGGAATTGGCGAGGCTTGGGTGTGTAAAACATTGGCATGGCGTTATCTTTTTTGATATTGTAACATTATTTGAAAAAAAATATTGTGCCTGTTGCAAAAATAATACTCATCTGACATAAATCCTAACGACCGATTTGGGTTAAACAATAGGAGCCGCCATGAAGCATGCGTCTGCTGCCGACCCAAACGTCCGCTGCCGTTTCTTCTGCTGTGTGCCATTATGTGTGCATTGGCCTTAGTGTTGATAACTTTTTCTTCTTTGTGTTGAAAATATTCATTGCGTTTTGTTACCTTTGTAAATCTTTTAGGCTGTTGTAGGAATGGTATAGGTGTTTGATTGATAATTCTAAAAGACCATTTCAAAATGATAGTTGAATAAAAAATATTTATATAATGGACGTTACTGGAAAACTTATTAAAATTTTGCCCGAAACACGTGGCGAGTCACAGCGAGGCCCTTGGGTCAGAGGTGGTTTTGTGATTGAAACTGAGGATACTTATCCTCGTCAGATAGCTTTCACACTTTTTGGCGAAGATCGTCTCGCCATGCTTAATTCATTGGTGATGAATGCTCCCGTCATTGTTACTTTTTCTCCCGAATCGCGCGAGTATCAGGAGCGCTGGTACACCGATTTGCGTTGCATACGTGTAGTGCCGTTGGCAGGCACTGCTCCTTCTGCAGGAGCAGCGCCTGTAGCTCCGCAAGCCCCTGCCGCTGCTCCTGCACAGCCGGCAGCACCGTTTGCATCCCAACCGGCCGATTCGGACGACGACCTGCCGTTCTAATTAAACGCAAACCAATAATGAATCAGGCGGGAC
>CAMOFI010000069.1 GCA_946613135.1 uncultured Bacteroidales bacterium | reverse complement strand
ACGAACTGCCCCTGGCGGGTATAGATCCACACTTCGCCTGAGGCGAGGTCGTTGCTAACTACGAAAAACCGGTTGTTCTGCGGCTCGTCGGGAGTGAAGGCATTGGGAGTCCAAACAGTGGCGCG
The DNA here is from genome assembly GCA_946613135.1 of uncultured Bacteroidales bacterium. Taxonomy (GTDB): domain Bacteria; phylum Bacteroidota; class Bacteroidia; order Bacteroidales; family P3; genus Colimorpha. Next base: position 8,554 of record CAMOFI010000069.1, on the reverse strand, counting down.
GTCGCAGTGCACGGTAGCCCAGACGCTGTCGATACAGCCTGTGGAGTTGCGTGCCACCAAGAGTACTGCTACTGAGTCGGCATCGGTCGGGAACGTGAAGGTGGTAATTCGGTTGGTGTCGATGAAATTGAAGGCTGAAGGATCGTAAATGTAAGAGCCGCCATCGATATCGCAATGGCCGAAATACCACTCGCGCGATTGGCTTTCGGAACGGTCTGTCAGGCGTACTATGGGGTTGTTGATGCTTACCGTGGTGGGTGTTGCCGACAGCGAGGCTTGGAATCCGTTGTCCAGACTCAGTATCAAATGCCGCGTGGAATCGCAGCCGTGGATGTCGCTGTATGTTATCGTTGGTTCGTAGGTCGAATGGCTGTATGAGTTGCCGTCGGTCCATGTGTAGGGCACTCCGTCGCACACTTTGGCGTAATCGAACAGGTGGTATGTCTGATGGACCGTAAGATGCATAGTGAGCATGCTGTCGCAGCCGTATATGGTAGCGAAATGTGCAGGGAGAGTGTTTTCGTATTGGTTTTCGTTTTCGTACAATGTGGTGTCATACCATGTGTATGGAAACTGGTTGTCGCATAGTGTGTCGAAATAAGTATAGTGGTAAGTGGGATATACCGTCAGTGTAAGTGCGACGAGGCTGTCGCATCCGTAGATGGTCGAGAAAAGTGCACTGAGAACGTGCTCGTTTTCGTTTTCGTTTTCGTTTTCGTTTATTGTTGTATCGTTCCACGTGTATGGCAGCTGGTCGTCGCATAGTGCTTTGTGGAGTTCGGTGCTCCTTGTTGGGTGAATTGTCAGCATCAGTGTTTCTGTGCTGTCGGCACCATGGAGTGTATGCATTTGCGAGTTGATTAAAGTGTCGATATCGCCAGTGCGGCTGCCAACAATGTCGTCCGTAACGGTTTGGCCGTTCCATTGGTAGGGCAGCTGGTTGTCGCAGATGGTGTCGGTATAGTGTATATGCTGGTTGTTCCATACGAGAAGGTTCAGCGTCTCAATGCTGTCGCATCCGTAACGGTTGTCGGTTGTGAATGTTGAGCTGAGCGTTGTCGACTGTTGTCGCTCAGCAATGTCGGCAGAGGTGTATGTGTGGCCGTTCCAGGAGTAGGGCAGTCGGTTTTCTACGATGGTGTCGTAATAATGTATAAGGTGTGTGGGGTTTATGGTAAGGTGCATTGTGAGGAGGCTGTCGCATCCTGCTGCCGTTGTGCGTAGCGTGTCGAGAACATATTGGTGGCTGTCATCATTGGCTATGTTGTCCGAAGCTATTGTGATTCCGTTCCATGTGTATGGCAGTTCGTTGTTGCAGATGGTATTGGAGAAGTGTTGGTCGAATACAGGATTCACCGTCAGCGTCATCGATACCGTGCTGTCGCATCCGTTGGTGGTCGACAGGTGCACGCCTATTGTTTTCTGTTGGATTGTCTGGCCGTCGGCAAGGCTGTCGTGTGGCACATGCAGGCCATTCCAGCTGTATGGAAGCTCGTTGTGGCATATTGTGTCGTGGAGTGTGGTCGCTGCCGTGCGGTGTGTTGTCAGTTGAAGGGCTACAACGCTGTCGGTGTTGTGGGCCGAAACAAACATTGCGACGAGTGTTGAGGTGTGGCTGCCGTTGGTGTTGCCGAGGCTGTCGATGGTTATTTGCTGGCCGTTCCAGGAGTAGGGCAGTTGGTTGTCGCAAACGGTGTCGAAGAGTGTGGTGCGCCGGTTGTGCCATATTTGCAGGAAGAGCAGTGCCATGCTGTCGCATCCGAACCTGTTTAAGGTATCGAAACGTAGTTCGAAAGTCGACAGCCAACCATCAGCAAGACTGTCGTGGTTTATGCTTGTCCCGTGCCATGCAAAAGGCAGGCTGTTCTCTGTTATTGTGGCTGATGAAGTCGAGGTGTTGTTGTTGGCGCTGGCGAGGAATAGAGTGCGTCTCAGGTTAGCGCTGTCGCGTTGGTAGCTGCCGGCATCGGCAATGATTGTGTCGAAGAGTGTGTAGGTTCCTCCAGGACAGAGGTAAGCCATAACGGTGTCGTAGTCTATGCAGGGATAGCCGATGCTGATCAGTTGTGTGGCGGTGTCGTTGCATTCTCCGTTGCCTATCGAGGCAACGAGTTGTACGTTGTGCGTGCCGGGATCGATGGCAAGGGAGGGATTGTTGTCGGTCGACACGCTGTCGCCGTCAACAATCCACACTACTCCTTCGCAAGGGTATGTGGTAAGCTGTTGTCTTGTCGAGTCGCGGCTAATTACGCTGGTGTTGTGGAGTTTAATAGTCGCTGTGCAGTCTTCGTTGTTTTCCTGCTCCCAGCTGAAGGATGCTGCCGGATAGCGTTCGCCGGCCAAAGCTACGAGTTCGAACGAGCATGAGGCTCCTGCCGGAGCACCGACAAACTGCAATGTGCAGTGGTATTCGCCGGCCTGGGTCACATGCAGCGAGCGTTGGGTGGAGAGTGTCGATTCGGGCATCTCGGAGTTGTACCACCGGTAGGCGAAACCTTCTGGGGCAGAGAAGGTGTTTTCGACATTTTCGCCGCAGTGGGTAGAGGTCATGAATTTGTTTGTGCAGTCGAGCACAAAGTAGGCGTAGCCGTAATGATGCTGGCGGGCACAGTCGTAGGTGGTCAGCTTTACGAGTATGCGCTGCCCGTGCAGGGGTGCGAGGTCTATCCCCACTGTGGTCCAGTCTTTCCAAAGCACGTCCGACTCGCTCAAAAAGCTGACGTGGTGTATGGTGTTCCATCCAAGGCTTTCGTTGGCTACGAAAGTGGCCGAGTAGCAGCTGCTGTTGATGGGGTTGCAGTCTTCGTCAAGAATCTTGAATGTGAACATTGGCTGCTCGGCTACAGGGTGGGAGGGGTCTTCGAGCACTGCGGCATATTTCAGGATCAGCATATTGCTGATGTTGGTGTCTACCATGTATTCATAAGTGATGCTTTCGGCTTCCCCTCCTGCATTCCAGTTGCCTAACCTGACCGACGAGGTGTAGCCTGCCGGTATAGTCCTCAGTTGGTTGTTGGTGCGGCTGTCGCGTTCGTTGGTGTCGGTGTGTACTGTGTGGCGCGACAGTTTGCTCTGCGGCCCGAAGTCTACAAGACCTTGGTATTTGTCAGGTTGTGAATAGTTGCCGTAGCGTGCTGTTACGTAGCACGAGCTGAGGTTGCAGAAATCGATACACCCGGTTGGCTCTTCGGTACACTCGGTCTTGAAACGCCGCACGATGGAAGGACAGTTGGTGTCGTTTCCGTTCGAGATGCGGTAGTAATAGTAGGTGTATTCATCAAGCCCGCCGATAGTCGCGTATTGTTGCGACACGGTGGTGTTGCTGCTCAGATTGCCTGGTGTTGTACCGTAGAGTATGGTCCACTGCGAGGCGTCGGAGCTGTCGCTCCATCTGATGGTCGCCGACGAGGTGCTGATGTTGTCGACATATACATTGTACGGTTGCCGTTCGGCACGGCTGCACGCCGACACGTTGAGTACGAATCCGCTCCAGTTGATAAGGGCGTCGGAGTAGAAGCTTATGGTGACGGTTCCAGTGGGCGCTGTCACGCTGATGTTGCCTATGCCCGAATATTGCCCAACTATCGGACAGTCGACGGAGGAGCCTTCATAGATGTTGATGAAGTCGCAGTTGTATTCTGTGTAGTAGCTGCCGTGGATGTCGATAGAACTGCTGTCGTCGGAAACAAGAGTTATCGATCCGTTGCTGTTGCCGGAATAGTTCGACGTATAGCCAGGATCGTAAAGAGTGTAGTTTTGTCCTGATTGTAGGTGAACCACAGTGTGTCCGCTCGAAGGTACTAAAATGGTCTGTCCTTGTGCCATGTTGCATGTCAGCAACAGCACTATAAGGAGAGCATGTGAAGCAAGTCTGCCAGTACCTTGGGAAAAATAAACCCAGCGAGTCACATCATGGAGCTTTAACACTTAACACATGTCACTTGTCAAGGTGCACGTCGAGCTGCGGGAAGGGGATGCTGATGCCGTTTTCGTTGAAGGCTTTGTATATGTTTTCGCGTATACGCATCCATACGGTCCAGTAGTCGTCGACGGTGGTCCAGAGCCAGAGTGTGTAGTCTACCGAGCTGCTGTTCAGTTCGCTGACGCATATTTTGGGTATAGGGTCTTTCAGTATGAGCGGGTCGTTGTCTACCACATTGCGCAGCACAGCCATTGCCTTGTCGAGGTCGGTGCCGTATGCCACGCTAGCCACGACATCAAGCCTGATGACGGGTTCTTTGGTGTGGTTTATAAGGCTTTTTGTTGCCAGCTCGCTGTTGGGCACAATGATGATGCGTCCGTTGAATGGTCGAATGAAGGTGTGGAAGATGCGGATGTCTTTCACATAGCCTTTGTAGCCGTTGGCTTCGATGTAGTCGCCCACCTTGAAGGGGCGCATAAGCAGTATTATCACGCCGCCTGCGAAGTTTTGCAGGGTGCCCTGCAGAGCCATGCCTATGGCAAGGCCAGCGGCACCGAGGACGGCGATGAACGAGGTTGCTTTGATGCCGATGATATCCATGGCCATGATGACAAGCATCACCTTTAGAAGCACGTCGACCAACGAGGTGAGGAAGCCTTTGAGGGTGCCTTCGGCGCTGCGTTTGTCAAGCAGCTTGGTGAGAGCTTTTTTGACAAGTTTGATGAGCTTGAAGCCTATCCAAAGAACCAGAATGCAGGCTATCAGCTTAGGTATGAAAGCCACGGTGAGGTCCATCAGGCCGTGGAGAGCATCTTTGAAGATGGTGTTTTCGCCCGTAACTACTGCTTTGAGGTCTGACAGTTGCATGTTGGCCAAACTGTCTTTCACAACTTTGTTGATGCTGTCGGCCTTGATGGTTACGTCGGCGAGACCGCCTTCAACGATGGTAGAGTCAGGCTTGATGGGTGCTGCAGCCTGTGCTGCAGCGATAAGATTTGAGTTGTCGTCTGTTAAGAACATGTTTTATATTGCGTTAATGTTTTGAAATGTTCCTTCGCCTGAAGCGAAGGCCTCTGTTTTGAAATATGATAATAACGTATTACCACTTTGATTATTGTATACTATACTAAAATAATAAAGCCACACTTTTGAAGTGTGGCTTTTGTTGCTTGTCGAATTGTTTTCGTCTTCGTGGCGTGCCGTCGGCTCAGCCGACAACGAAGTCGTTTCGCACTTTGTTTATCGTTTGATGATTTTGGTGGTGTACACACCGTCGTTAGCGATAGTACGGACAAAGTAGATGCCGTTGGCGAGGCTGCTGATGTCTATGCTGCCTGCGGTGGCGTCGATGGCGGTACGGCCGTTGATGTCGATGATCTGTACCGAAACAATGCCGTCGCCTTCCACATTAACCATGTTGTGTGCGGGGTTGGGGTATACAGCAATGCTGCTCTCGTTGGCGTTTTCGATGCCTTCGTGTTCGGTTACGGCGTCAACCTTAACGTCGGTGACGAGGATGACGTATCCGCCCGTGGTGTTGAAGTGGCGGAAAGCAACCTTGAAGTCACCGCTTACCGTCGAGGGGATAGTGACGAAGCGTGAACGCCATGTGGTCATGCTGGCATCGAGGGTTTCTTCAAAGAGGAGGGTTTCTTCGTCGCCGCTGATGACATAAACGCCATAGTGGTCGGTGGGCAAAGAGGGCTCGTAAGCTCTTACTTTGTACGAGATTTCGTATTCGCCCGTAGCAGGCATGGCGATGCTGGGGCTTATAACCCAGTTGTCGGGGTTGAGGTCGAAGATGCCATACAGGTTAGACATCGAGTACATGCAGTGTTCCGACTCCATATCGATGGTGCTCCAGCCATCGCCGCGCATATCCCAGCAGAGGCTGAATTCCTGGCTCAGGTCGAAAGTGAAGGGCATGTCTTGGGTGGTGCATTCGATGGCTTCCACTTGCATTTCGGCGCTAGCGGTGCCGGCATCGTTTGTAGCCGATACCTCTACGGTATGCGTTCCCGTTGTTGTGAACGTGTAGGTCAGTTCGCTGCCTGTGGCACTTTGAGTGTTGCCGTCAACAGTCCAAACCAGGCTTTCTGCATCGCTCGATGCGGTGAAAGTATAAGGCTCATTGATGCGCACCTGTTCAGGACCGTCGAGAATCAGGTCTGGAACAAGAGGAGCTCCGACGTAGATGTCGTCGATAAGCATAGCGTCACCTTCTTGTGCTGTGATGTTGCGGAAGGCGATGCGGACAGTCTGTCCGGCATAGTTGGCCAGGCTGACGCTGCGTGGCACAAAGTCTTCGTTGGCACCGCTCTCGGTGAAGAGCAGGGTGGTGAAGTCGCTTGTGCTGATATTGTTGTCGGTAACGGTTGCAATGCGTACTTCGTATTCGGTTTGCACACCTTCCCATTCGGTCATCAAGACGTAGTATTTCAATATGAGGTTGCTGGCGTCGCTCGGAAGAGTAATCATGGGCGATATGGCCCACTGGTCCACGTCGCTGTCGTCGCTATAGGCACCGAGCAGGCTGTTTGTGCCCGAGTGTGCCGACTGATCGTAGATAGAGAAACCTGTCGAAGTGGTGTCGACGGTTACAAATTGCCAGCAGTCGGTATTGCCCTCGAAGCTCTCTTCCCAAGGCATGGCAGTGATGGCTGAGGAGCAGTCGTATACGGTGACAGTCAGTGTGTCGGAGCTTGATCCGTTGGCGTTGGAGGCAGAAGCAACAACGCTATGTTCGCCAACAGTAGTGAAGGTGTAGGTCAGCGTCGAGCCGGTTTCGCTTTGCTGTGTGCCGTCAACGCTCCAGGCAAAGGTGGTAGCACCGCTTGCCGTAAAGGAGACTTCCGTGCCCAGCTCAACAGCGGTAGGACCGTCGATTGCTACCTCGGGAGCTTCGCCGCCGCCGATACGGATATCATCGATATTGAGCATGAACATATCAGTGATGTTGTGGTGGCGGAAAGCAATGTTGACAGTCTGTCCGGCATAGTTGGCCAGGCTGACGGTTTTCTTGACATATGCGCCAGTGGAAGTGCCGCTGTATACGGCTGTTGTTGCCGTGAAATCGGCAACAGTGCGGCCTGCAGAAACATATACGCTATAGTATTCGGCGGCATAGTTGGCATCCTGACCCGCCTCATACCACGAGATCGTGAAATCCGAAGCGTCGGCAGGAAGGGTTATCGTGGGGAGGATCATCCAGTTGTCCGGAGTCAGAGCCTGCAAGTCCTGAGTCCACGATGCCGATGTTACGAGACCGTCGCCGCTATTGGGCGTCATGTTGGCGCCTGAACGAGTGGTAACAAACCATCCCTGTCCGTCACCGTCGTTGTCGATGAACGAGAAACCTGCAGGCGTGCCGTTCTCGAAACCTTCTGTCCAGGGGAAAGAAGCAATAGTGTCACCGGCTGCCTTGGGGCTTGCTGCAAAATTGGCAGCTGCTGGCTTGACCGAGTGCTTCATCTTGTTGAACGACTTTACAGCATAGTTGCGCTGAGCCGTCTGAGCAATACACATGGAACCCATCAGAACCATGGCTGCAAGAAGAGTAAATACTTTTTTCATAAGCGATAAGTGTTAAGGTTTATGTATTATGTGTTGAAAAATAGAATTTTAGAATATAATGGCGGTTTCAAATCAAAATACAAAGATACAAAAAAGTTTAAAGTTTATGTTAATTATATTTTATGTATATTTGCAAAAATGTCTTCAAGACACTAAAAAGATTAGATATATGAAAATCCGTTTGTTATTCGCACTTTGCATCCTCCTGTTGCAGCCCTGCAGAGCAGGTAGAACTTCAGACACAGATCTATTGTCCCTCTCACTCCCCCCTCACTCCTCCCTCATTCCCCTTTCACTCCCCTCTCACTCAGACACAGATCTATTGTCCCTCTCACTTCCCCCTCACTCCTCCCTCACTCCCCTCTCACTCCCCTCTCACTCAGACACACTGACGCTCCTCAGCCCCGGGGCGAACAATGAGCTGCAGTTCTGGCTCGACGAGAATGGCCGCCCCACCTACAGCCTCAGCCATCAAGGCAAGACCGTTGTCAAGGCTTCGCCTATGGGTTTCAAACTCGAATGGCGCAAGAGCGACCTCGCCAGCGGATTCAGCGTGAGCCATGTGCAGCGCAGTACCTTCGACGAGGTGTGGCATCCCGTCTGGGGCGAGGAGGCCAATATACGCAACCACTACAACGAACTCGCCGTCACCTTGCAGCAGGACCACTACCTCGACCACGAGGGCAAGCGCGTCGACAAGCCCACCGTGATGGTCATCCGTTTCCGCCTCTACGACGACGGCCTGGGGTTCCGCTACGAGTTCCCACAGAAAATTCAACATTCAACATTCAAAATTCAAAATTCACTCGTCACCTTCTGGCTTACCGACGAGCTGACAGAATTCCGCATGACGGGCGACCACACCGCATGGTGGATCCCCGGCGACTACGACACACAGGAGTTCAACTACACGCAGAGCCGCCTCAGCGAGGTGCGCGAGTTGCACGACAATCCCCACCTCACCGGCGGCTGGCCCTGGAAGAGCTTCTCCGACAGTGGTCTCCAGACCGCCCTCCAGATGAAGACCGACGACGGCCTCTACATCAACATCCACGAGGC
>CAMOFI010000068.1 GCA_946613135.1 uncultured Bacteroidales bacterium | reverse complement strand
GCGAAGGGGACTTGCGGTGTGATGATATGCATCTGGCTGTATGTCTGACGATAGACCGGAGTCTCCTTGCGTGCTGCCGAGTCGTTGGCGGGCAAATTGGAAACCACCTGATCGACAACACGGCAAGCGCCAATGTAGCGGCTACGATAGTATGGCTCAGTGGAGTGCGATATTGTGATACCCGTGGAAGTGGCACTATGTATGAAACTGAAGCCTTTTTCATCGATTTCGGTGACAATGCCCACATGGCCTATAGATTTGGACCCGTGCCTTCCGCCATAGAAAACAAGGTCGCCTTTCTGTATCTCGCCAGTCGTGAGAGACTTGCCAAGCTTATATTGTGGTGCTGCCGATGGAGCCAGCTCAACGCCAAACTTGCGGTAGATGAAACGGGTGAATCCTGCACAGTCGAATCCCTTTGGTGTTCCCCCACCCCAACGGTATGGTATGCCAATATACTTCATGGCCTCCTCAATTACGAGGTCGGCCACCGTAGGAGTGCCGGGACGCAACAACAGATTCTGCGCCGACACACGTCCGACCGCAAATATCAAAAACAATATAACCAAATATCTCCTAATCATAGAAATCTTTGCCAATTTTCTGATTAATACAAATTTACTATCATGTGCCTTTATTACAGAAGATGTATTAAACGATTATAGCAATAATACTCAATGGTTACATGAACCAAATCAGAATGCAAAGGTACGGAAAAAAGGCCTAAAAGACTTCTTAAATGATGTTATTTAGTCTTTTTTAAGACTTCTGAGATTTTCAGAATCTTGATTTTCAGGTATTATAGATTTCTTTTCGCTGTATACGTCCAAGGCTACAATAACGGCTGTGAATGCCCAAAACGGAACAGAAAGCTTGTCGGTGTCAAGAAAATTATTGAATACGCCATGTATATAATAGGTCAGCAGGCTTAACGTAAAAGCCAAAGCAAGACGTGACACACGAACATCAGCAGCAGTACGATAGACTCGCACTCCTGTGGCAAAAGTCGTGAGGAAGATGGAGAGCATAAACAGGGTTCCTGGCACACCCTGTTCGGTCAGGGGTCCAATATACTCGCTATGAGCGTTGCCACGATTGCCCGAATTGGTACTGATGACCGACAACTGGTAGCTACGCTGGTAGCTCGCATAAAGAAACTGGTATGTACCCGGGCCTGTGCCGAGAAGCGGATGCTCCTTAAACATTCGTATGGCCGACGCCCATCGGTTAAGGCGCTCGAGGTTGGAAGCATCGGTTGAAATGTTGGAGATCGACTTGACCTGGCCCGATATGTCGTAGGAGGAGTCCTGCTTGTTTTTGCCAAGTTTGTAGAGCACGTCGGACTGATAGACAAAGAAAACGGTGACAAGCAAAGCAAAACCGAGTAGCATCCACCGGACCTTCATGCCCATGCGGATGGCAAAATAGACTGCTATGGCTCCGCAAACACTAATCCACGCTGCACGCGAATAGGAGAAAAACAGACCTGTTATCAACAATGCAAAACAGACAAGCAGCATAGGACGCAGCCATCCTCTACCCTCGTTGCGCACAAGGAAATGGAACCCGACGGGTGTGAACAAGGCAATGACACAGCCGTATGCCGTATGGTCGTTGTAGAAGGGCTGCATGACACGATGAAGGGTCTGCAGGTCGTGAAAATTGCCAAGGGTCTTGGCTGTGGATATGGCGATAACGGCAACGAGCGAGAAGGCGTAGCAGAATACAAACTGACGCACTCGGTCAGCATTGCGGAATATCTGGCACGATGCAAAAAAGAAAGGGATGACAAACCAGAGACGGGCCGCAAAATACTTGAACGATACTGCGGGGAGCTGTGAGGTGCACGAAGTGACGAGCATCCATGCGAGCATGGCCATGACCGCAATAGTTATGGGGTGACGGAGCAATCGCCTGTCGTAGCTGCGTTCGATGAGAACGCGGAAAATGAACATCACCGTGAAGAGTATCATCATGGGTTCGACAGGCATAGAAAGTTCCATGCCTGGCATGAGAGCAAAATCGACTGCAAACGGGGTGAGAAGTGCCGTGAGCAGCAATCCCGTCTCCAGTTTGGCAACAAAAAGAAAGATTACCAACCCTGCCAGAGGAAGCAAAAAAAGCCAATAGATGTCCTTGGTGAGAAGCACGAAATTGAGCGCAACAAATGCTGCTGTGACTATCACTGCTGTGAGAATCGATGCGTTTTTCTTGAACCAAGGAGTCATGGGGCAAGGTGCATTAAGACAAAGAAAAGTGTGCTATGATATTTTAATCCTTCGCATTACTTTTCCTCTTCGGACGAAGATTTGCGGCGTTCCAGGATGAGCAAGAGGAGGATGCACACCGTCAATGCGCCAAGAGTGCCAAGCAGGACGATGATGGCGCGTTTGGGATAGGCTTTCTTGTCGGCTGGTGTTGCCTGGTCGAGCCAGAACTTATAGCTCACCTGGCGCGACATATCGACCTTGGTCTGCGACATGCGCGATTGAAGCTCGGCCAACTCTTTAGTCTTGTTGCCGATAAGCTCAGCGACATCGTAACGGCTTTTGTCGTGTCGGAGTGTATCGTTCAGGGCACGGATGTCGTTCTCGATTTCGGCACACACGTCGTTCATGATTGAATAGGCATCGTGAGCCCTGTCGTGCTGTATACGGCTGCAGATAGTGTCGTAGTTGGCAGCAATATAGTTGGCCATATCGGCAGCCCATTGGGCATCGACATCGAGCACCGACACTTCTACTCCGAGAAATTCAGTGCGACGGACATTGACGTTGGCTCGGTAGTTCTCATGCAGCTTGAATAATTTCTGCGGGTCGCTACCGTCGATACCATAGTGTTCGATGAGGTTGAACCGACGACATACATCATCCTCCATCGATTGCGACGAAAGAATCTGTATGGCATACTCGCAGTCGCGCTCGATGCCGTAGTCCATATAGTCCAGACTGTAGCGGTCGGCCAAAATAGCCTTAGACAGGCGGTTAGAGCTGGTCGGGAAAATGACCACCGACGACTTGAAGCGAGGTGTGACAAGCAACGACGCAACAATGGAGATGGCAAAAGCCACGACAAAGACAATCGTCAGCAATTTCCAATGGCGTTTGAAAAAGTTTACCGTCTTGTTGATATCGTATCCGTTTCCGAAATCGTTCATAAGTTAAGGTTAAAAGGGTTTATGTTTATAATTCATTTACCAGCTAAGTGTCTGTGGCTCGTTATCTTGTTTGTATTCCAGTCCCTTTTCGGGGCGCGAGCAATTGCTCATGTTGTTCTGAATACTGTCTATCTGGCTTTGTGTGAGCGGTATGCCGTCGTCCTCAATGAACCGTTTTTTCATATAAGGGAATGCAGAGGCGAGGTCGCCCGAATAGTAAAAATCGAATCCGATGGCACCAAAAGTGTAAGTATGTCCGTCGACGTTGATATGCGAACCTCCACAGCGTGGCTCGCCATGAGGATGGGATTGGGAAAAGCCCACATTGAAAAGAGTACACAATATGTCGGGACGGTCGGATATGTCGTAGCCCGCTCGACGCCATTGCAACATTGTCTGGTGTAGTATACAGCCTGTATATATATAAGAATATAGATGGTTGCGGTAGTCGACCAGACGGTTATAGCGTTCCATCTCGTGGTTGTCGGTGCGGAAATCGAGGATATTCTCGTAATGCTTACCCATATAGAACTCCGACGCAGTGTCCTTCAGATGACGTTCAACAGCTTGTGCTGTATGTTCTTTGATGCCGTTAACTCCATAAGAGAACTGCGACTGTACCGAGAGCATCTTGACGGGTCCGAGGTATTTCTTCACCATCTCGCGGTTACTGTTGAACAGTCTTATCTGTTCGCCCACAAGACAGGCCACTATCAGACGCGGTTCAACACCCGTTATACGGCCAGCCTCGATGAGCAATGCACTGTCTTTCAATATCGAGGGTTTTAACATTTCCCACTCCGTGGTGGCCATCCAAGGTATTACTGTCGGCGACTGCTGCGGTTGTCGGCTGTCGTACACTTTTTTGAGTTGTGCGAGGAAACTGTTGTAGGCATCGCTGCTGTCGGTATAGAGCGATGCTGCAGCAATCATGCGGTCTACGACAAGCGGATTGTCGCTACGCTCGGCAGCTTCGAGCATAAGATGGGCATTCTCGGGGTAGAATTTACCAAAAGCTGCAAGTTTGAGATACTGTTCAAGCCATATCGAGTTACGCTGCTGAGGGGTGAGCTCGGCATCCTCCAGTTCTTCGAGTTCGGAAACCGACATGAGGTAACGGTAGTTGTTGTCGACAGCGCCACTGTTGTTGGTCAAGCCGAGTTTGAATACCGCCCATGCCGTTATAATACCAAAACCGGCTATGGCGAACAGGTATACTATGATGTTGAATATGCGTCTGCCTAAAGGTAGTTTCACAGCCTGTTTAGCTCTGGGATTCTGCATGAGACTAAGAATACGCTATATAATTGGCAAATAGATCAACAAATCATCGGCATTGCACCCGGAACCATGGCCAGGTCGCGCAAGAAGGCAACTTTCTCGAAAAGGGTGACATCCATTACGATGAAAACAATTGCACCGGCGATATAGCCTGCAAGAGCCAGAAGTGTGATTTTCTTGAGGTACCATATGAAGTCGATTTTTTCCATGCCCATGACGGCGACACCGGCAGCGGAGCCGATAATGAGAAGGCTTCCACCGCTACCGGCACAGTAGGCAAGGAACTCCCAGAACGGATGGTTCTGTGCGAAGATGACACCCTCGCCGACATGTGGATACATGCCTTGTACGGCAGCAACAAGCGGCACGTTGTCGACAATCGACGAAAGGATACCGATTATGAAGTCGATCAAGAAGAAGCCGACCATCTCGTCACCGATATGAATATTGAGCAGCGAGTCGTTCAATCCCTGAGCCAATCCTCCAAGTATGCCGGCCACTTTCAGGCAGGCCACGGCCATGAGGATTCCGAGGAAGAACAGTATTGTAGGCACGTCGACGTGTTCGAGAGTGCTAACGGCTGTCGGCAGCTGGACATTGTCTTTGGAATACTTGCGGCTCAGGATCTCAGTGGTGACCCACATTACCGACAGGCCAAACAGCATTCCAAGATAGGGAGGAAGATGGGTAATAGTCTTAAATACAGGAACAAAAATGAGTGCACATACACCCATTACAAGGACGAGGACGCGGAAACGGTGGGGCACCTGAACTCCTTCACTGGCATCGGTAGGACGCTCAATGTCGCCTTTCAGGGTACGGCATACTATCCAAACCGGCACAGCCATGCAAACCAGGCTGGCCATAAGTGTTTTGACTATGATATTGACTGTGGTGACTTCGCCCTTGATCCATAGCATGATAGTCGTCACGTCTCCGATGGGGCTCCATGCACCGCCGGCGTTGGCTGCCAGAATTACCATTCCTGCATAGAGCCAGCGTTCCTTCTTGTCGGCAATAAGCTTGCGCAGAAGGGCTATCATGACGATAGCCGTCGTCATGTTGTCGAGCAGGGCCGAAAGGAAGAATGTCAGAATGGATATAATCCACATAAGACGGCGTTTGTTGGTAGTCTTGATTTTGTCAGTAATGATGCTGAAGCCTTGATAGTCTTCGATTAGGGTGACAATGGTCATAGCTCCCAGCAAGAAGAATACGATTTCAGCAGTCTCACCGAGGTTTTCGATCAGTTTCTCGCTGACGAACTGGCGATATGTGTCGATATCGACTCCCGAGGCAAGGTTGAATGCGTTGTATATTGCCCACGTCAGCACACCCAAAAGCAGTGCTGTGGCTGTTTTGTTTACTTTCAGCGGATGTTCAAGCGCTATACATGCGTATCCGATGATGAAAATGGTTACAAGGGTTACTACCATGACAGATTTTGAATTTTATGGATTATTATTTAATGTTATTTGTTATTATTATGAGATGTATGTTTATTGACTAATTGCGTTTCTGCTGTTGTTTCTGCATCTCCTCGGTCATACGCTGCATTTCCTCCAAACGCTGCTGGAATTTCGATTTCTTCTGCGGCTTGCCTCTGCCGGCGGCTTCGGCTTTTGCCATACGTGCACGCACCTTGTCTTCGGTTGTTACGGCACGGATGAGGAACATGGTGACTATCGAGAGAAGGAGGTTGAAGAAATAATAGATATTGAGAGCTGCCGATTGGCTGTTGAAGATGAACAGCATCATAAAGGGCATAAAATACATCATAAACTTCATGCCGGGCATCGAAGCCTGACCCTGTTGCTGTTTCATGGTGTAGAGAGTATAGACAAACTGCATGGCGAACATCAGCAGACAGAAGAGACTGATATGGTCGCCATAGAGCGGAATATTGAACGGCAAGTCAAGGATAGAGTCATAGCTCGACAGGTCGTCGCACCATAAGAACGGTTTCTGGCGCAGCTCGATGGAGGCAGGATAGAAACGGAACATGGCGAAAAGTATGGGCAACTGTATAAGCATAGGCAGGCAGCCTGCCATAGGGTTGATACCGGCCTTTCTCTGCAACGCTGTCATAGCCTGTTGCTTCTGCATGGCTTGTTCTTGCTTTGGGAATTTCTTGTTGATGGCATCCATCTCCGGTTTGAGGTGACGCATAACGGCACCCGTCTTATAACTGGGCCACATCAGAGGAGTGATGACAATCTTAAGCAGCAGAGTCAATATGATAACTATAATACCATAATTGAGGTTGAATCCTTCGAGCAGGTTGAACACGGGAATGATAGCGAAGCGGCTTACCCACTGCGTGAGGAAGAAACCCCACCCAAGAGGCAGCATACGTTCGAAACCGCGGTCCATATCGCGCAGCACGCGGTACTTGTTCGGACCGAAATAGAAGCCCATGTCGAGAGCATAGTTGTCGACGGTGGCATCGTAGTCCATTCCAAGAGTGCTCGACATGTCGCACAAATAAGAGTCATCCTTCACGGCACGGTCGGTCTTGACCTGCAGCTGCTGTGCATTGCGGAAACTGTTTTCCGACATAAGTATAGCGCAGAAGAACTGCTGTTTGTAGGCCACCCACTCAAGCGGTGTAGTGATTTGTTTCTCGTCGTCGCGTCCGTCCTTCAGGCTGGTGGCATTGTCTTCAATGTTCTTGTAACACAATGTGGTATAGAAACGCTCGCTGTCTTTGTTGCGGTTGGCGTTGCGGCCTTTCAAACTACGGTCGTACTGCTCTTGACGGTTGAGGCGGTTGCGCCACGTCATAGTCAGATTAGGCGACACACTGACATAATCCTTGATGCCGTGGAAGTTGATGTCGAAGTCCACTTCGTAGCTGTCGTAGCGGAAGACATATCTGAACTCGAGATAGCGGTCTGGGTCGACAGGCATGGTGTCGGCAGTTTGCACAAAGGCTCTGAAACTCAGCGTCAGCGAATCGCCTTCCGAGACGGACAACTCAGTATTTTCGCTAATTTGCTTACCGTCGGCGAACACCGAGAACGGTATAAGCCTTGTATTGACGACATCGTTGTGCGAATCGACAAAGACAATATCAAGATTCTTTGCATCTGGAGTGACAATCTCGAGCGGCATACTGTCGAAAGTCACGTAGTCTTCCAACACCACCTGCTGAACCTGTGCACCCAACGACTGGACATCGGCACACAATTTGCCGTTACTCACCGTCACATGAAGGCGCGGATTGGAGCCGTTGACACTGAACTGGCCAAGATTGATTTGATATGCACTGGGTTTGACTACGCCGTTGCTGTCGACAGTGGTGGTATCCATTTCGGCCAGCTGATAGAGCGAGTCTTGTTTACGAACCTGTTCCACTTCGACACGCGCCAATGAATCGGCACGCATTCGTTCCACGTAGTTCAGCGAATCCTGATGCCTGCGGGCAGCAATTTCTTCGTCGCTGGGCTTAATCCAAAACATATAGCCCAGGAAAATCAGGAAAATCAGTACAAGACCGACGATTGATTTTTTATCCATTTCTATTCTATAGTATTAGCAATCTGTTAGTTTACAACAAGCGTATTAATGATAACCGAAACTGCAAAGTTATAAAAAATTATTATATTTGAAGACAAAAACTATCAACATGAGAAAAAAGAATCCTATATCCGACACGAGTGCATCTTATGTCAATTTTTATTAGTAATTTTGCAGTTTCAAATCTATCGGACATGAAAAGACAAAAAAAAGCTACCGTACTAATATTTTCGCTGTTTGCAATGTTTTGGGCTTCAAGCTGCGATCAGGCCGCCACAACTGCTCCAACCGAGCAGGAGGAACAAGATTCCGGTGCCGTCACCGATACCGGATTAGTCGACACCGCCATCGAAAACATTGATATCGACACGTCGATGGATGAACCGAACACTTCGACCGGCAACAGTATTTCAGAAACCACAGAAAACAAAAAGACACAGACCCCAAACCGTCGCACTGAGACCCCCTCGTATGGCGGCAAAGAGACCCTCTACATCTCGACCTATGGTGCCAACGGCAAGGTGTGGGGCCACGTGACAATGAACGGCAAGACCGGTCGCGGAACAATCCACGACGACGGCGAGAACAGCTACAGCATCACCGTGACGCGCCATGGTGGCGAGCTATACGGGACAGACCAGAACGGCCGTCAGTACGTGTTCAAGATGTGAGCAAGTCCGGTGGACTTGCGAACCGACGCCCGAAAAGTCCCCCACTTTTCGGAAATAGCGGAGGCGGAAAAGCCTTATAGTTCTTCTGCCGACGCCCGAAAAGTCCCCCACTTTTCGGAAATA
>CAMOFI010000067.1 GCA_946613135.1 uncultured Bacteroidales bacterium | reverse complement strand
TCGCCGCCAATCTCTTATAAAGGGAATCACTCAACGTGGTTCCCTTTTTTTGTTGTACTTATGTACAATAATATTGAGAATATCGCGTTACAATATAAAAGTTTTCAAAGATGCCGATAATGTATACTAATACAATACACGACTATTTCGCGACCTTGTCGATTGACAAGGCGTGATAATGAACACATTGTCGGATTTGTTGGGACGCCAGGTGGATCTTGTTGAGGAGGACTGCCTGTTGCCATTCGCTGTAGATTCGGCTATGAAAGACAGAAAGCTTGTTTATGGGAGAACCGCTTAAAGACAAAGGCCGCTTGGAGCATATCCTTGCTTCGATTGAACGTATCGAGCGATTTATGGCAGGAATGACATTTGATGACCTGCGCAAGGATGAGGTGACTTATTATGCTGTTGTTAAATGTATTATGCTTGCAAAACAATTATCTTAATAACAATAAAATAATTCGCTTAATTCGCCGTTAAAAATGTAATTATTAGAGGTGACCTAAAATAACCAGAATGACATATCCTATGAAACGTATCTTACTTGCTCTGTTGCTCCCGTTCACAGTTCTTTTATCCTCTTGCGATGAAGACACTATAGACAACACCATGTTCCTCGGCACATGGGCTAGTGTTGCAAATGCCAAGGAAAACGCTCTCTTCCTTCATGTCAGCGAAGACTACATCGATGTGGACAATGGTTCAAGGACTTATAAACCATTTACTTCCGACGTTCAGTGGAATTATATCATTTCCTCCGATTCGATACTTCATATTTGGCGTTCGGAATATGATGCTTCTGACGAGTATACAGATACCGAGGCATATGACCTCGATATCAGTTTCAGCAATTCATATAACACCTTGACAATGCATTATAAGCCAACTTTCGGCTCTGTGCGCAAGTATACCTTCATTCGCCGGCATTGATCGAATCTTTTCGATTTTTTTTTTTGCTAAAAACCTTTGATTAATAGTCTTCGTATTCAAACGAAAACACCTTTATTTCCATAGACCGATCACGCTTCAATAATAATTTATATCGCTCACGATGCAATGTTAAATATACTTAAACATATCTTTTTTTATTTGTAAATGAGAAAAAATATATACTTTTGTATCGTGAACGATATAAATAATTATTAACATATAAAATTATAACTATGGATTTTAAAGCGTCTTTACAAGCATCGCGAATGATCATAAATGAGCTTACTGGTAGCTCGTTTGTACACAAAATGCAAGGTCTCCTCTTCAAATCGCAGGGATTTGAGAAGCTGGGACAGAAATATCTTGACCATTATGCTGAAGAAA
Source organism: uncultured Bacteroidales bacterium (assembly GCA_946613135.1). GTDB lineage: Bacteria > Bacteroidota > Bacteroidia > Bacteroidales > P3 > Colimorpha. Next base: position 7,482 of record CAMOFI010000067.1, on the reverse strand, counting down.
TGGAATGGGTTGAAAAGTACACAAACCGCATGCTCGACCTTGGTTGCGTTCCGCAGGGTAAAATTGAACAGGCCTACACCCTTATAGAGGATCCTAAAGCCTATATCGAGGCCGACCTCAAACTCCAGCGCGACGGCGTTGAAAAACTCTATCAACTTATGCCTGCCCTTGCCTGCGACCCCACAACCTACGATATCACCAAGGCATATCTTGCCGACGAGGAGGAAGACCAGTACTGGAGCGAGGAGCAACTCGACCTTATTGAAAAAATAGGCATTCAGAACTGGCTACTCCGTCAAATGTAATTACATGTGAAACATGTTATTAATCTTGCCGTAGCGTTGCTTTTTTTTGCGGGTGGCGCCATGGCACAAATACAAGAAAGAATGAATACAATTTATGACTTTAAGGCTATTGCCTCAAATGGAAAAGAGATAGATTTCAACGATTTTCGCGGTAAGGTTCTCCTCATCGTCAACACTGCTTCCAAGTGTGGCTTCACTCCACAGTTCGATGGACTCGAAAAACTCAACGAAAAATATCGCGACAAGGGTCTCGTCATTATCGGATTCCCCTGCAACCAGTTTGCCGAACAAGATCCTGGTTCCGACGGCGAGATCGAGTCCTTCTGCCGTGTCAACTATGGTGTCACCTTCCAAATCATGAAAAAAACCGACGTCAATGGCGAAAACGAACACCCAGTCTTCACCTTCCTCAAGGCCCAAGCACCCACAGAAGAATACAAGGGTCTCAAAGCAAAGGCAACCCACACAATGCTTAAAAAGATAAGCAAGTCGTACAAGAAAGAAAACGACATACTCTGGAATTTCACCAAGTTCCTCATTTCGCGCGACGGACAGACCGTACAACGTTTTGCACCCACCGCAGAACCTGAAGGTTTCCAGGCTCAAATTGAAGCAGAGCTCGCCAAGTGAGGACTGATTTCCGGAATGTTTTCGATAAGCCGAGAACAGATAGCAAACCATGCAGTGTTTGCGCTATGCTGAGGCGGGAAAACTCCGGTTGTGAAGAGACCAACTTTTTTACACTCAACTCCTATGTATCAAGCACTAAAATTAGAGAATCAGATTTGTTTCCGTCTATATGCGGCCTCACGGCTTATTACTCAGGCCTATAGACCTCTACTCGAACCTCTCGGGCTGACTTATCCTCAGTATCTCGTCATGCTTGTCCTTTGGGAGAACGACAACCAGCCAGTAAACGATATAGCCCACCGCCTTCTTCTCGAGACCAATACGCTTACTCCGCTGCTTCAGCGTATGGAGCGTCAGGGGCTCATAGTCCGTTCCAAGGGTGTCGTCGACGGAAGACAAACGCTTGTCTCGCTCTCAAAGCTTGGCCGTCAGCTCGAATCGAAGGCCAAGGACATACCCTTTTGTCTTGCAGCCAGTCTGAAATCTTGCGATTTGTCTCCCGACGACTTGGCCTGCATAGCCTCCAAGCTTGATGCTCTAATCGCAACACTAAGATGAACTCTATCCATCAGACTTGTGCAGTTATGGTGTAACGCTTTGTTTTTAACTATATTATAAAGTCAATTCTAAATTTTCGATAGTAATTCTTGCTTCTTTTTGCAAGAATTACTATTTTTGTTGTCTGATTCAATCATTCAACAAATTCTACAAATCATTAATCCATAACACACTAATCAATGTATCGTATCGAAAGCCACCCCATTCTCGACATCCCTCAGTCCGAGATTGTCGAGTTTACCTTCAACGGACAGAAAGTGCAGGGACGTAAAGGCTACACCATTGCCGCAGCCCTCCATCAGGCGGGCTTCCCTGTCCATAGCCATAGTGTTGACGGCAAGCCACGTAGCCTCGAATGTGGCATAGGCAAATGCGGAGCCTGCGAGATGCTCGTCGACGGACGCATCCGTCGTATCTGTATAACCCCTGTCGACAATATTCGTGAAGTCAAGGAGCTGGGTAAGGATTATTTTCCCGAAGCATCCCAACCATCGTCGCGCGATGTCAAGATCTACAAAACCCAAGTCGCCATTATAGGTGCGGGTCCTGCAGGTCTCGCCTGCCGTGAGCAACTCAACGCTCTTGGCATCGACAATCTTGTGGTCGACAACAATGCCCGTATCGGTGGACAGTTCAACATGCAGACCCACCAGTTCTTCTTCTTTGAGCGTCAGAAACACTTTGGCGGCATGCGTGGCTTCGACATAGCGCGCACCCTCGCAGGCGACAATACCGAGGGCATACTCCTCAACTCAACCGTATGGGACCTGCTCGAGGGTAAGCGTATAGCTATCAAAAACACCGAGACACAGGAAGTTGCATACATCGATGCCGACCACCTGGTCGTCGCCACAGGTGCCGTACCCTTCATGCCCACCTTCGAGAACGACGACGTGCCTGGAGTATACACCGCTGCCGTCTTCCAAAAAATGATGAACCAGGAGCATACCCTTCTCGGACGCAATGTGCTCACCGTAGGAGCAGGAAACATAGGCTATCTCACCTCCTACCAGGGCATGCAGGCCGGTGCCAACATACGTGCCATCATCGAAGCCATGCCACGCGAAGGCGGTTTCCCTGTTCAGGCCAACCGCGTGCGTCGACTTGGCATCCCCATCATGACCGGCTACACACTCGTCCGTGCCATTCCTAATGCTGACCGAACCGCCATAACAGGCGCAGTGATAGCAAAATGCGAAAATTTCAAACCCATTCCTGGCACTGAACAGATTATCGAAGGCATCGACATCATCAATATTTGCACGGGCCTCGTTCCCGACAATCAACTTCTCGTCAAAGGCCGCGATGTCTTCGGACTCAATACCTACGCTGCTGGTGATGCTGTCCGTATCGGCGAAGGCACCAGCGCAGTCCTGCGTGGACGCCAGGCCGCCTACGAAGTCGCCCAAAATATGGGCATCCGTTTCGACTACGACGAGTACCTTGACATATCACGCCAGTATATCGACTCGCAGCAACACCCCGTACGCATCCTTGAAAAGCCGAACCTGCCGACCCCAGAGCGCCAGAAAACCAAGCCTTTTGTCCAGCTCGACTGCCTCTATGGTTTTGCGTGCAATCCATGCTCCTTCTCCTGCCCGCAAGGCGCCATCACCAAGGCCTCTACGTCGTCCACACCAGTGGTTGACTACGACAAGTGTATTGGCTGCATGCAATGCGTCAACCAGTGCCCAGGCTTAGCCATTTTCGGCTACGACAGCCAGAAAAACATCTGCTTCCTTCCAATTGAATATGCCATCGACGAAGGCGCCGACGTATACCTTGTCGACAACAATGGGTCCAAGATAGGGGAGGGTTGTGTAGAGAAAATTCTCACCAAACCAAACAAGACCAATGTCGCACGCGTTGCCGTTAAAAACCTCGACGGACACACGCTTACAGATGTGCGTGGCTTTATCGCCCGCAACCGCTACCCCGAGCCTCTCTCGCTCAAACCCCTTTCGGTCCAAGTCGAATCCGAAACATACGTCTGCCATTGCGAGGATGTCACACTTCAGCAGCTCCTTGACGTCATAGGAGACCGCAAGTATATTTCTGTCGACGAACTCAAACACATCACCCGCATGGGTATGGGCCCCTGCCGAGGCAAGCGGTGCATACCACGAGCACGCCAGATTCTTCGAACCCACGGCATAGAGGTAGTGGGCGATGCCACGCCACGCGCACCCCTCTCGGCTCCCGTCACCCTTGGTGACGTTTACACTCCGGGCACCAACGAAGTCTTCATGTTCCCCAAATCCAACAACGTAAGCCGTCAGGAGGTCCGGGTCCTCATTGCCGGAGGCGGTATTGCCGGCAGCGGCTTGTTCCGTTACTTTTCCGAGGCAGGCCTCAAACCTGTCCTTGTCAACTGGAGCCGCGGAGCCTCATGGCGCAACATCGGTGGAGGGCGCCCGGCCTTCTCCAACCCCGACATCGCCGACATCGCCACACACAGCCACGAAATCTTCAAGTCGATTCAGAAAGTCCATAATATCAATTATAAACCCACACGTTACGTTAACCTCGTCCACGACGATGCCACCTATCGTGCCCTTGATGCATCGCGTGCCTGGAGCGACGCCTACATGGTCGACCGCAAAGACTTCCGTAAAGAGATTTCGCCCTATTGGGACCTCTCGCGCAACACATACAGCCATGCCCTCATCACACGCGACTGCTGGCAGGCCACACCAGGCCGCGTCATCGACTATATCCGTGGCATAGGCATTTCCCTCGGAGGCAGAGTCTACGAAGACTGCGAGCTCCTCAGCGTCGCACGTCACGGCGACCGCTACCTCGCCCTTGTACGCACCCATGAGGGCCGTTACATTGAGTTTCTTGCCGACCATTTCGTCAATTCCATGGGCTGGGGAGCCGAACGCTTCACCGACATGCTCGGCATCGACACAGGACTCTATCCCGTCAAGCATCAGGCTTTCATCACACGACGTCTCCCCAATCTCGGTATCAATGGCGACTCGCTCGACATGATCATCGACCGCCGTCACTACAAGGGATTTTCGGCTGTATACGGACAGCAGTTCCTCCACACAGGCCAAATCATAGGATGCGCTTCGCCCGACACCGACGCCTACGAGACACGACAGAACATCAAGTACAACTCCAAAGAGTTCCTTGAAATCGTTTCTGAAGTCTTCTCCGAGTGGATACCCAACCTGCGCGAAGTCGGTTTCCATGCCGTATGGGCTGGCCGCTACACCGAACCGCGTTACATAGTTGACCCCTCCGTCGGACTCCTCACAGGACTCCGCGGACATGGTTTCATGCTCGGACAGTATCTCGCCAAGCTGTACGTCGACAAATACCTCGGACGTCCAGTACCTTCCTACATGGACGACCTTGCCCTCTCAGGACACGGCCTCTCAGAAAACGCATTCAAATAAAAACCGCAAATCCATCGTTTTCGATAAGCCAGACGACCAAAGAGTGCTTGTGCACTTTGGCATGGTGAGAAAACAACTCATGAAATGGAACAAATCAAAGAAAAACACAGAATAAATACACAATGAAAAAATTCAAGCTATCTTTCCTATTAGGAACACTCGCACTCATGCTCCTCTTTTCGGCATGCAAACAGAGCAAAGAACAGTCGTACACCATCAGCGGCACCATGCCGTCAGGTGCCGACTATCCAACCGTTTACCTCTATTTCATCGGTGCCGACACTCTCCAGGTTGTCGATTCGGCTGTCGTCCAGAATGGCACATTCACCTTCAAAGGCACTGCACCCGACTCCTTGACCCTTGCCCTTGTCCATCCAGGCACACCCGACGACTTCCCTGCAATAATTTGGCAGCTGATAGTCGAGCCAGGCAACATCATCCTCGACACCCTTTCACAGTTCGCCACAGGCACACCCAACAACGACGGACTTGACGACTGGATGACTCAGATTCAGGACATCATGATGACCTCGGCCGACCCTGCCGCCATCAAGACCTTCTTTGCCGAACACTGGTCGGAACATTCCAGTGATTTCGTAGGTGCATTCATGCTCAACTCGTTGGCAATGTATCTCGATTTCCCATTCGTCGACTCTCTTGCCTCGCAAGTTCCAGACGACGTACGTAGCCTCTCGCTTCTTCGCCCCTTCTTCGACCAGATAGAGACTATTAGGCGTATGCAGCCAGGACAGCCCTTCACCGATGTCGCACTCGCAACCGTCGATGGCACACCGGCCTCTCTGTCCGATTACATAGGCAAAGGAGCCTACGTCCTCGTCGATTTCTGGGCCTCCTGGTGCGGCCCGTGCCGTCAGGCCATGCCCGAACTAAAGTCCGTAGTCAAAAAACACCCCGACCTCAAAGTCGTCGGTATCGCCGTAAGCGACGAACTCGACAAAACAAAAGCCGCCATTTCCGACCTCGGCATCTCCTGGACAGTCCTCAGCGACCCCGACGGCATCTCCGCCAAAGCCTACGGTGTCAATGCCATCCCTGCCATGATTCTATTTTCTCCCGACGGCACCATCCTTGCCCGCGACTTCCTTTCCTCCGACCTCGACGGCCTACTTACCCAAGCACTTTGACATCCACACCACACCCGTTCGTGGCATCGTCGCCATCGAACACTTTTCATGCCGTGCAGGTGTACCCACCCGCGCGGCATTTCTCATATCCCAACCCCGAAACTAACACTGTCGCTCACCTCCTCACCGTTCGCAAAAGCAATATAGCCATACAGCACATCCCCTGCCCATCGCTCAGGCAGCGTCAGCTCTGCCCTCATATCCATAGCCTCGCCGACCGCAGTCTCCACCACCGATTCTCCCAACCGCACGTTATGTAGCGCCACCATCACATCAGCCTTGCTCACACCTCCTTCCCATCTGATGCACAACCTGTTCCCCTCCCTCTCCGCGCCAACCTTCTCCGGCCTCTCCAGCCCTCCTCTCGACAACACTATCTTCTCGTATTCTATCGCCGCCCCCTCTCCAAAAGCATTCCTGTAATTATACTTTATCGCTGCGTTCAGCTGGCTCATCCTTCCCGATTCGCTCTCATATCCTTTCCGCAAAAAATCATTCATCCCCTTCAAAAACCTGGTCAGCCCACCAAACCTCTCGTTCTGTAGCCTCTTCTTCTCACTCGGCTCCTTCACAGTCTTGTGGCGGGCCTTAATGCACGGCATCCCAAGATATTCATATGCCGTCACAGGCCCAACATTGCCCGACACACCGCTCACATGCCTCTTCTCCTCGTCGCTCAGTTCCTCAGCCTCGCGCCTCTTCCGCCTCTCCCTGCGCGGCGTCTTGCTCACAGTGTATATCTTGCCCTCATATCCCTTGCCGCCCTTGGCTCCCTCGCCAATCATCAACTCTCCAAGATAGCTCGTCTTGCTGGCTCGGCCCGAAGCCACCAGGCAAACATATACATGCACCTTCTCCCCAACGCCCCATCTCGCCGGCAGCCCAACCCCAACACATCCGTCCCCTCTTTCGGCAACATCGGTCTCTACTATCGCCTCATCCCTCACTTCGTTGTATACCAGTAACATCACCCTGTCTTCACGGCCACCCTCCTCACATCTCCATTCTATTCCTATCTCCCTGCCCTCCATCTTTGCCTCTCCGCCGCTCATCCCTGCCGTCCCCAATCCCTTCTCTTCCTCCACACCGTCAGCCAGCGACAGCCGCAGCCCTTCCCAGCAAAGCCTGTACTCCGGCCATTCGCCGCAAATGCCGTCATGCATGTTCATCGATATCGCCGCATGTTGCGCATTTCGCTTATCGCTACCCCTAAAACCCTCAGTGATATAAGGATTTATCACTCCAAAAAAACGTGTCAGCAACCCCAAGCGCCTGCTCGCCTGTTGCTGTTTCTCGCTCCGGGGCTTCGTGCTCCCGCGCTGACGTGCCTTCACCACCACCGTCTCCTTCCAGCGCGTCACAGTCAACGGCCCCACATTCCCCACAAATCCGTCATAATCCTCTTTCTTTATTCTTCCCATGGTTTACTGCTTTTTT
>CAMOFI010000066.1 GCA_946613135.1 uncultured Bacteroidales bacterium | reverse complement strand
AAAACCCTAAAACCCTTTCATCAAATGTACCTTCCAATTGTCGGCTACGGCGACCCCATACTCCGCAAACAAGCACAACCCATAACACCCGATTACCCAGACCTCAAACAGCTCATCGACGACATGTTCGAAACCATGTACACCGCCGACGGTGTAGGACTGGCTGCTCCGCAAATCGACCGTTCCATCCAGCTCGTGGTCATCGGCTTCCGTCCTTATGACGAAAAAACCGACACCTACGGTCCCGAAGAGGAACGTCACGTTCTCATCAACCCCGAAATTCTCGAAGAACTCGGCGAAAAACAATACTTCAACGAAGGTTGCCTCAGCCTGCCCGACATCCATGAGGATGTCCTTCGCCCCGAGCGTATCCGCCTCCACTGGTTCGACGAAAACTTCAACGAACATACAGAAGAAATCGACGGCATGTTCGCTCGCGTCGCCCAGCACGAAATCGACCACCTCAACGGAAAGGTGTTCACCGACCGGCTCAGCCCGCTCCGCAAAACAATGGTCAAACGCAAACTCTCCGAAGTGGCCGCAGGCAAAGTCCATCCAAAATACAAAATGAAAAGAACCTCAAAAAAATAACAACCAACCATGAAGAAAACGATTATTTCTCTCTGCTGCGGCATCATGCTCTTCGCCGCATGCAACAGCACACACGAACCCACCCACGACGAACTGGCAGCAACCATCGACTCGATTGAAACCTCTTTGCTGGATGCCACACGACTCGAAAGCGTCGACACCGCCGAAGGAAACAACATCATTCGACTGTACACCAAATTCGCCGACACCTATCCCGACGACACCCTCACCGCAAAATATCTCCACAATGCCGCCAAGGTTGCCTGCGGAATGAACCTCATCGACGAAATGACCGAATTCTACGACCGCGTGATTGACAACTACCCCGACTACAGCCAACTGGCCGAATGCTACTACGAAAAGGGCATTGCTCTCGACAACGCCGGACGCAAAGAAGAAGCACGTCAAGCCTACCTGGATTTTCTGGAAAACTACCCCGACCACTTCCTCGCCAACGACATCCGTATGGCCCTCCCTCTCCTCGACCTCTCCGACGAAATGCTCATCAAGCACCTCCAGGAGATGAACAAGACGGAATAGCATCAACCTTTATACATATATATTATTAGGATTTTAATTATTACTCTATACATTAAAGGGCTGACACTTCACATTTGTCAGCCCTTCTTCATTTTATTCTGGATAATACTCTGAAAATGAGTGGTCGTCGTAGAAGATGATGACTTTCGACACTCTCTTCTTCGCGAGATTCCGTTTTTCGACGGCCGGTGGCCGACTGGTTTCATCCACGCGATTCTCGTCGACTTTAACTTCCGGCGACGGATTGGAAAAAATTCCTGCCAAAACTCCTTCATCGGGTTTCGACACCAACGGCTCCTCTTTTATGCCTGCTCCGGAATCTCTCTTCTCGTTTTCTTTATTCTCTAATCCTTCAGTAGGTTTTTGTTGTTGACCCAATGAGGACACTGTCTCTTTTGGGGGTACTGCATTTGTCGGCTCCACTTCGTCAAACAACGAAGGTTCCGATGCCGAAAACAAATTGCGATCCGGAGTCGACTGAAGAGGTCTCATCATATTTTCATTTTCCATTACGGCAATTCGCTCCAGTTCCTGTTTCGGATAAACGTAGTTTGAATGCACCTCTTTTTCCGGCTGGAGAGACGAAGTCGACAACGGCTCTGCCACCGGCTGATGCTGGGTAGGCGACGTCGGAACCGGCGAAGGCTGACGAGACGATGCCATCGACACTGGCATTGATGAAGGAGCAACGTACATTTCTCCCTCGCCAAGTGTCAGCCATTTGATGTCTATCTCCGGGTAACGTGTCACAACTTTCATCACAAAATCCAGACTCGGACGATTCCTGCCAGACAATATGTGCGACATTCCCGATGGCTGTATGCCTATCTCTTCGGCAAACTGTCGGGAGGTAAGATTTTTGGCCTTTAAAATAAGATTTATCCTGTCAACCATAAATTTAGAATTATAAATGTAATTCGATTCGGTTTACAAAATTACACATTATTTTTAAAACATTTGTAAACCTTATGAAATTTATTTTTGTAACTACTTATATTACAAAAGTAAAAATTCAATTAAAACATAACATATAATTATATTTCAGTTATTTAAATATGTATTTTTATGTAATGATTCCTTATTCGCAATAACCATCATAAACTTATACTATCACTTTAAATAAAATATAAACTATGTATAATATCAATAGTTTATATATTAATGAGAATATATTTTGCTAAGAAACCTGTCATTTACAAATATTCTGCAAAAACATTTGTAAATATTACAAAAGTATCTACAATTACAGTTGTATTACAGATGATGCATTTGTATTATATTACAAATGTAAAATTACAAATTTCACGTTAAATCGATTTATTTTTAGTCCGACATATTCTGACTCGTTCCATGTGTTTATCGTCGATTATAGGGCATATTTTCAAATAGTATTTTTTTGATATTTTTTTGACTTTGCATATACTTCAAAAGATAATTATACGTTATTGTCAAAAATTCAAAGAAACAACAGATGAAAAAAAGAATTGCTATTATTTGTGTCGTTATGCTTTTTGCCATAGTCGGAGCTTCATGCTCTCACAAGACCTGCCCTGCTTATCGCGGCTCGATAGCAGAGAATGTGGTTGCAGAATAGCACAACAAAAAAGCGTGAGATTTGAAAATTCAAATCTCACGCTTTGGCTTTTGCCAAATATTCAATTCTCGGTGAGGAATCTTTTCTGGTGTCCTCCCCTACCAAGATCCTGTTTTCAGAGTCCTATTTTCTGGTTCACGATGGCGAGTATCTCTGCCTCTTCCTTTATGGCAGCGGCTTCGATTGCGGCAGCCTTCGTCAGGATTTCGTTCTTGAAGGCTTCGTCCTTCAAGCTGCTGGCATTGATCTTCACATTGAGGTGAGCACCCATGACGGCACTGCGGGCAGCAAGGGCTCCAACACCTCCGTCGGTAACGCTGGCGGGATTGCCCCACTCTACCATTGCACGGCACACCTGGAAGGCTTCCATCGATTTCTGCATAGTCTGGAAAGGAACCTCGGTGGCAAACTTTGTGGCCTCCTGAATGGCGGCGCTGCGGGCTGCCTTCTCCTCGTCGGTCTTCTTGGGCAGACCAAAGGCATTCATTATCTTGTTGAACGCATTTGTATCCTCGTCGACAAGGTGCAGCAAGTCGTTCTTCAACTGCTGGCCATGGACAGCCACATCGCTGAATTTCTCCCATTCGTCGTCGTATGCGGCTTTGCCGCCCGTAAGGTTGGCTACCATCGTACCGAGCGAGGCAGCAAGGGCACCCATGTATGCACTGACAGATCCACCGCCAGGTGCCGGACTTTCGGAGGCTGTCTCTTCACAGAAACCGGTGCAAGTCAGGTCGACAAGCTTCTTCTGGCTGTGGTCCTCGATAAGAAACTCGATAACTTTCTCCTTGGGATTGAAAGGCTTAAGGTCATCAAGACCCATAGATTTGATGGCCACCTTCATAATCTCGTCTTCGCTGACACCGAGCGAGCGTTTTTGCTTGGCAAGATAGTACTTACCGGCATCGATCAGTACGCTCTTTGGTATGAGTCCCACAATCTCGCATCCGGTAACGCGTATGCCGCGGTTCTGTGCGCAACGGCACACTTCGTCAAAGCAAAGGTGCACAGGAGCAACCTTTATCGAGGTGATATTCATCGACACCTGAGCGATGCCGTAATCCTCTATATACCAGCCGATAGCCTTGGTGCCTTTGAGGGTTCCAGGTATCATGATGGTCTTGCCGTTCTCGTCCTTCATGGGTTTGCCGGAGGGTTTGCCGCCTTCGCGCTGCGGACGGCCCTTCTCGCGCACGTCGAATGCTATGGCGTTGGCACGGCGAGTGCTGGTAGTGTTGAGGTTATAGTTGATTGCCACAAGAAAATCGCGTGCTCCAACCTGTGTAGCACCGGTCTGTGCCGTATGGTCGTTCCAGGCATTGGGACCATAGTCGGGCTTCCACTGCTCGGTACCGAGACGGGTCGAGAGGCTTTCGTATTCGCCTGTGCGGCAATAGGCCAGGTTGCGACGCTCCGGAATCTTGGCAGCATTCTCATAGCAGTAGATAGGAATCTGTAGCTCGTTGCCAATGCGTTCTGCCAGTTTGTGTGCATACTGCACAGTCTCTTCCATCGTGATGTTGCTGACGGGGATAAGCGGGCAGACATCGGTGGCACCCTGACGCGGATGGGCACCGTGGTGCTGACGCATATCGATAAGTTCGGCGGCTTTTTTCACAACACGGAATGCAGCTTCGCATGCTTGCTCGGGTTCGCCTACAAAGGTGATAACAGTACGGTTGGTTGTGGCACCGGGATCTACGTCGAGAAGTTTTACACCTTCAACCTTTTCGATCTCTGCGGTGACCTGGTTGATGATATTCATGTCGCGTCCTTCGCTGATATTTGGAACGCATTCTATCAGTTGTTTCATATATATGTATTTAATTTATAACTTTCTAACGATGATACGGAATCAAAATTCCAACTACAAAGATAGTGATATAAATTGAATGGGTAAAATCAAAAAAAGCCATAGCATGCAATGTCATGTCATCTATGCCGTCCTACAAGAGGTCTTTTGCCTCGAAAGCAGCGGCCCTCAGCTTGTAATATTGGTATTTGCCTCCAAAATGGTCGTGCATCTCGTTAAGGTTTTTGGGACGCGCTTCGATAATGTATGCTACGATCTCGTCAAGTTCGTCGGCACTCATAAGTGTGTCTATGCTTATCGCACCTGCTTCGAGAGCTTTCTCGAGGTGGGTTGTGATGGTTGAGTATGTCAGCCCCCTTTGTTGGGCTATATCCTGAATCGCACGCCCTTCTGCAAAGAGTCGCACAGTCTCCTCCCACACCGGCGGTTTGGGGGCTTTGGGCGTTTTCTTCTTGGTGGTGCGCGAACGGTACGATGCCTTTTTGGTTGATGTTTGCCGCTCTTTTTCAAGCATGAAATCGACCTTGGCTTGGTTGTATACTGCTGTCGAGAAACCATGCTCCCCTACCCTTTTCAGGCATTTCTGTTTCTGTTCTATGGCATCGCGCAGGTCGCCGGAGACCTCGTCAAAATCAGCAGCGACAATCTTGTTGCCTATCTCAATTTCTGTCAGCGGCGCCAACGACAACAAGAGCTGATACATCTGGTTGTCAAAATATTCCACTCCCTTGGCAATGCGTCCTGATATGTATGCATCGTCGGTCTTTCCTCCGCTCTGAATGTTGAGCGCAACCAACTGTTTATGGAATTTTTCGGCCACTGTGGTGATATCCGCCATCTTGGAGTTGCACAGTTCGGACATACGCTGGGCCTGCACCGTCAGCGTGCGCCTCAAATGTTGCTGGTAAATGCTGTTCAGACGTTCCGCCGCACGTGCCACCGCACTAAAGTCAAACAATTCATATACAAGCTCATAAAAATATGCAGACTGGAACGACCCCAACTGTTTTTTTATAGCGTCTTCCGACTGGAATGTGCTGTTGAACTGTAGGATGTCATCGTTTTCGAACACGCAACGTTCCGAAATCGGCGAGGCGAGTACAAGGCCTTCCAGTGTGCGGCAACGGCTCAGAGCCACATAGACCTGACCGTATGTGAAAGCCGAGGCGGCGTCGATGATCACCTTGTCGAAGGTCAGCCCCTGGCTTTTGTGGATTGTTATCGCCCATGCCAGTCGCAACGGAAACTGGGTAAAGGTCCCGTCGACTATCTGTTTTATCTGGTTGTCGCTTGGGTCTATCTCGTATTTTATGTTTTCCCAGCGTTCTTGCTTCACTACGATATGGTTGCCTTCGGTGTCCACAACCGCCACTCCCTCTTCAGGGTCGTAGCCCTCCACGGTGGCAAGTTTTCCGTTATAATACTGGTGCCCGCTGCTGTCGTTCTTGACAAACATCACCTGTGCCCCTTTCTTGAGCGTAAGTGCGTAATCGGTAGGGTACGACGATTCTGGGAAGTTGCCATCCACTGTCGCCAGCAGCTCTATCGGCTGGGTTTTCAGGGCCGCCAGTTTTGACTGGTTCACCTCATTGGCCTGCCAATTGTGAGTCGTAAGCCTGATGTAGCTCTCACTGTCGTCAGGGTTGAAACGTGGTCGGCAGCGGGCATTAAGCGTGTCGAGCGTGTTTTTGTCCACTCTGTTGTCCCTGATGTTGTTAAGAAGCGATATGAAGAGTTGGTCCTGCTGACGGAAAATCCTTGTCAGCTCTATAGTGATGTAGTTGGTCTGCTGGAGAGCCTTGCTGTGGAAGAAGAAAGGCGACGGATAGACCTGCTCTATATAGGGTTTCTCATGGTCGGTGACGACAGGCGGAAGCTGGTGCACGTCGCCTATCATCAGCAGCTGCACACCTCCGAACGGCCTGCTGCTGCGGCGGTAGCGGCGCAGCGTCATGTCCACAGCATCAAGCAAATCGGCACGCACCATGCTGATTTCGTCGATAATGATAAGGTCGAGGGTACGTATTATCTTGATTTTTTCCTTCCTTAGCGACTTGTATTTGTCAGGCATCTGGTACTCCGTAACAAGTTCCTTCACATCAGGAAGATATGGACACAAGGGCAGCTGAAAAAAAGAATGTATAGTAACACCTCCGGCATTGACGGCCGCCACGCCGGTAGGTGCCAGCACCACAGAGCGCTTGCCTACGGTCGACTTTATATTGCGCAGGAATGTAGTCTTACCTGTGCCCGCTTTGCCTGTAAGGAAAACGGACACATTGGTCGACTTTATGTATTTTTCCGCTAATTCGAGCTGGGTCGTGGATTGCATCTCGTCGTCATCTTTCACGATATCGGCACCCTTCGGTCGAGTCCGAACGTCATAGGCGAAACCTTGAGTTGCGGGGCAAACTGCAGCCGTTTCCATTCGTTCTGGCGCACTTTGCGTATCACCTGTGCCACAAGTTCGCTGTCATACCCCTCCTCAACAATCTCGTCGAGCGACAGTTGCTCCTCAATATGCAGGTTCAGTATGGCATCGAGAACAGCATAGTCGGGCAGTGAGTCGCTGTCTTTCTGTCCGGGACGCAACTCGGCAGAAGGAGCCTTACGGATAGAATTCCACGGAATTATCTCCCTTTCGCGGTTTATCCATTCCGACAGCTCATAGACTTCGGTCTTGTAGAGGTCGCCAATCACCGACAGGGCTCCGCAGCTGTCGCCATAAAGCGTGCCGTAGCCCATGGCGGCTTCGCTCTTGTTGGTGGTGTTGAGCACAAGGGCTCCGAATTTGTTGCTGTACGACATGAGTATCGTGCCGCGAACGCGAGCTTGCATGTTCTCTTCGGTAACATCCTCGGCACGGTCGCCAAAAACAGGTTTCATGGTCTTGCGGAAAGCGTCAAAACACTCCTTGATAGGTATTATGTCGTACTTTACGCCGAGGTTGTTGGCAAGGTCTTCAGCATCTTTGACCGAATGGTCGGTCGAGTACTGCGACGGCATGAGTATGCCGTGCACATTCTCCGCACCGAGAGCGGCAGCGGCCAGAGCACACACCAGCGCAGAATCGATTCCGCCGCTGAGTCCGATAACGCAACGCTGCAGTCCGTTTTTGGAGAAATACTCGCGCAGACCCATGACGAGAGCCTTGTATACCAGCTCCACAGCCTCCGGTTTCTCGTCGTTGATAGAGCTGAGAAGTTGAAGGTCTACAGTCTGGCTATATTCCTCGAAATAAGGGAACTGGCACAGCACCGATCCAGCCGCATTGAGAGCCATCGAACCGCCGGCAAAGAGGTAGGGCCCCTCGCCACCGATACGGTTGACAAAGACCAGCGAAGCGTTCAGGTTCTCGACGATCTTGTGCATACGATAACGGATGCTATACGGCTTGTTGTATTCAAAAACGTTACATCCACAACATATTATCATATCCGGCTGCTCCGAATGGCTCTTGGTCAGTTCCTTGAGGTCTTCGTAGAACCCTATTGCTATCTGCTGACCCTGGAAATTGATGCTCTGCACACCTTCGCCACGCACAAAATATTTTTGCTCGTCAGGGGCAAGATACTTTTTCGTGATGATGGCTCTGATGGCACTATTCTGCACAAACACGATGGCATTGCAAAGCCCTTTGTCTTGTATCTGCAGCGGCAAACCTATGAGGAATGCCCTATGCTCCGAGTTCTGGACAAGCTGCTGAAGCACCGCCTGTGCTCGTTTCTGCATGTCGGTATATGCTGCCGACCCGAATAGCGGATAGCCACATAGTGTACATGCCGGAAAGACTGTGAGCAGCGCGTCGCGCGACGCCTGGCTCTCGAGCTCCGACATGATCCACTGCATGTTTTCTTCAGGATTGTTGGTAATGACATTATGCTGGACAATATGTACGTTCATGGAAGTTTATTGATGTAATATATATAATGTAATACAATATTAATGCTGCAGAAAAAGCAGCTGTCAATTCTGTTTCGCCTTCATAGCAACAAAAAAGAGGACGGTTTTGGAATCGATGCCAAAACCGTCTTCTTTTTGCAAAGGCCTACCAGCAGAGTATTTTCTTGAAGTCGTAGGCTTCAGGATTTGGCAGGTATTTCTTGGCGTCCTCGTAGTCGGCAGGTGTGATGTAGTCCATGATGTCGTTGACATAGCTCATCACCTTGTTGCTGTTGACGTTGACCAGACGCGGAGGTATCTTGCCCGTCTGTGGATCCTGAAGGTCCTTCAGATAGAGCGGCGAAACGGCGCCCTGATGATCCACATAGACCATGCA
>CAMOFI010000065.1 GCA_946613135.1 uncultured Bacteroidales bacterium | reverse complement strand
GATGCCGCCTACATTGGCGGTGTCGTGGCTCGCTCAGAGAACACCGTGTCCTTCACCAACAACAGCAACAACGCCACTGTTTTGTTCAGCACCCCGTCGTCAATCAGCAGAGCAGTCTACATCGGCGGCGTAGCGGGCGACCTGGCAGGAAACATAATGGTGGAAGGTTGCACCAACAACGCTTCGATACAGATAGACGGCTCCACATCGCTTGAACTTAGATGCGGAGGCCTGTTCGGCAGGTCCAACTCGAACTTCAAGAGCTGCTCCAACTACGGCACCATCAGCTGCAACACGACCAACAGCAATGCTAAACTCGTCGGCGGGCTGATAGGCGACCACTCAACTACAAACGAACGCTCAATGCTGAACTGCTGCAACGAGGGCGACATTAGAGCCGTCGACGGCTACCTGATGCTGACTGTCGGCGGACTGGTCTGTGACGAACAATATTTGAACATCCGCAACAGTTATGCCTTCTGCAACCTTACGGGCAACGCCGTGGCGGGTCTTGTCTTTGGCAAGAGCCAGTATATGGATGCCTCTATCAACAACTGCTACTATTACGGAACGCTTACCAGTGGCGCATCCGTTTTTGCCTTGACCGGAAAGCCTAATATTGATTCGTACAAATACACGATAACAAATTCCTACTATAAGGCGGGCTACACCATGCGTTATGGAACCAATGACGACGACGGCGGAAATGCAACGATAGACTCTTCCAATCCGCTGACGCTCTCGGCAGGAGGCAGACTTATGGATGCACTGAACATGATAAGAGGCTCGATCAACGGTGCCCGGCAGTGGACCGAGCGCAACGGGCACGTGGTCTTGGCCGACTAACGTTTCTTTTTTGCCATCTTTGTGTGCATCTCCTTGAACTGTTCAGGCGTCAGTATCTCGTCGATAGCCACCTTTGTGCGATAGTATTCTTTGCTGATTTCTGACATCAGCATCCCTTCGCGCTCGTAAAGCGGGAACACTACGGCGCGGTGGTCTTCGGGGCTGCTCATGTATGAGCGGATGCTGTCGCGCACGGCATGAAGCTGCGAGCGATAGAATTCCAACGTCTTGCCCGACCGGCTCATGATGATGTCTATACGGCTCTTCTGCTCCTTTGTTAGGTTAGATACAATCTGTTCGATTTTGGAGTGGTCCGGACGTTCATGCTCTCTGGGCATGGACTTGTCGGGTTGTGCCGCCGCCATGACGGCCAGTCCGATTGCAATTACAGAAAGAAAGAAACGCTTCATGAATAAATGGAATATGATTGTAAATTTATAAAAGATCCGAAACCGGGTTGTCATTGTAGGATGTGGTCTCATCGGCCTCCGGGTCGGCATAGTCGTTACAGTATTCGTATACCTCGAAGAACTGGAGAGACAAGTCGCCATGGGTTGTCGTGGCAGCCTGAGCCTGGTTTTCATGGAACTGCCCGATGACGAAGGTCACCACCACTGCCAAGGCAAAACAAGCAGCGACAGCACTGCTGGCAATATAGAAAACGCTGTGCTTCCTTGCCACAGAACGTCCCATAGGTTGCGGCATGTCGTTGATGCAACCCATTACAGCGTCGACAACGTCGGGGGTGTGCTTCAATTCGATACCGCGTATTGCTTCGAGATGTTGCTCGAAGATGGGATCCGATTCTATGTTTTTCTTTATTCGCATTCTTATTGTATCTACTATACCAGCATTTTTTGCAGGTTTTTCTTCGCTCTGAAAATGAGAGACTCCACTTTGGCGAGCGACACTTGCATCACCTCAGCAATGTCGTTGTAGGAAAAGTCGTTGTAAGTATAGAGAACCAGTGCAGTGCGTTGCTCGTGCTTGAGATGCCCTATGGCCTCGCGCAAGCGGCGTGTCTGTTCTTCCTTGATAAGCTGTTCCTCGTGCGAACGCTGGAAGTCCCGGTCGTCGCTCTCGGGGGCGGCATCGTACGAAACAATACGCCGGTCGTGCTTGAGCATTTTGGAAACGACATTAACAGTGATGCGGTAAATGAAAGTACTCAGTCGTGATGCATAACGGAAACGCGGCAGCGCAGTATAGAGCTCGACAAACACACGTTGCGTCACTTCCTCAACATCAAGTTTGTTGCCAACGAGCTTGTAGCACAAATTGGAAACCGTCTGCTGGTACTCTCGAACAATAACAGCATACTGCTCTTTGTCGCCCGACAATATCTGCTGCACAATTTGCTGTTCTTGCTCGTTGGTCAACATTGTTTAGTATCGTTTGGTATGAAAAAATTGCGGACAAATATTTATTTTGTTATCGCAATGTGAATTCGTATGTAATTGTTCCGTATTGATATTCTGTTGCTGAGGCGTCTGCGTTGAATTTCGCTGCTTTGGCCGCTTGTTTGGCTTTCTGCACCATTTCGTTGTCGTAGTTCTTTGAACCTTTTTGTGGTGCTTCAACTTCGACAACATTTCCGCTGCGGTCCACCTTGATGCGAACAACGACAGTACCTTCTTTTTTGAAACCCTTGCTGGGTTGGGGAAGGGATCCGCGCAGTCCTCGTCCTGGCAAATTGGCTACACCTGTGCCTTTGCCACTGCCGCCCTGTGCTCCCTGCGTACCGTCGGGGCTGCCAGCCTGGCCGCTGCCTGTGGCTGTCCCTTTTCCCTCACCGCCGCTGCCATTCTTGCGACCTTTGAATGTCGCGTTGGGATTGGTGGAAGGCTGGGTGCTCTCGGCAGTACTGTTGGCGTTGCTGTTGTCTGCCTGCGACCTTGAGGGGTCTGGCTTGGTTGTGGGCGTAGGCTTTTCCTCCTTCTTAGGCGTTTTGGACACAGGGGCAGGCTCCTCTCCTGCCGTGAAGCTCTCGTCGGGTGCAGTGGCAGCCGGTGCAGCAGCACTGCTGTTGTCGAACGTGGCATTGTCGTTGTTGCCAAAACCTTCTATTTCGCCAAGCACCTCGCCAGCCACTCCCATACCCTCTTCCTCTATCGGAGGGTTGGGCAGCTTGTATCCTATCCAGGAACACAGCAAAACGACGAGAATCAATATGCCCGCAGTGACCGAGCCTGATATTATTTTGTCTTTCTTTTCCTGTTGCATGGTGTTTCAGGTGTTAATGATTTGTGGCTGCTATTTTGCCTGCTGTGTGCCAAGAACCACCTTGTGTTTGGTGTCGTGCTCTTTGTTGATTTGGTTGACAGCATCGATCACATTGACAATATACTGCACATCCACAGTCTGGTCGGCACGCACAAACACTCCCGCCTCGGCATCGCCCGGAGCCAGCTTGGCAAGCTCGGCGACGAGCACACCTTTCATCTCGTCCACGAGGTCGGTGCCCATCGATGCGGTGAGCGGCGTTTCGTCAATCTGAAACTGGCATCGCGACAAAGTGCCGTCGTCGGTGCTACCACCCAAATCGGAGATGTAGACCGTGACACTTTCCTTGGCCATTGTCTTGTTGTTGCTTTCGGGCAGGAACAGCTTGACGGCATTGGGGCTGATGAGTGTCGACGTCAGCATGAAAAATATCAGCAGCAGAAACACGAGGTCGGACATCGACGACGAGCTGCTTTCAACGCTTATTCTGTTTTGACTCTGTATCATTATTCTTTTTCTTTTTGAGGTGAATGGTCCAATTATGCGGGTTCATGCAGAAGGTCCATGAACTCCATTGAACGGGCTTCGAGAAGCATTACCACCTTGTTGATGCGGTTCACCAAAAGATTGTAAAGGAAATAGGCTATAATACCGACAATAAGGCCTCCGACGGTGGTTACCATAGCCTGATAGATGCCGCCAGCCAGACTGCTAATGTCTATATTGTTGCCGGCATGGGCCATAGCCTGAAAGGCACTGACCATACCAGTCACCGTACCGAGGAAACCCAGCATAGGACCCAACGAGGCCACTGTGGCAACGAGCGAAACACGTTTCTCTAATTTTGCCACCTCCATTTTACCTTCGTTTTCAACGGCGGTCTGGATGTCGCTGAGCGGGCGTCCGAGGCGGGAAAGGCCCTTGGCCACCATACGTCCGATGGAAGTATCTGTCGACTTGGCAAGGTTGCGGGCTCCGTCGATATCGCCTTTGTGTACATACTCGCGGATATTGTTCATAAAATGCGACGAGTCATCCTTGAGGGCATGGTTGAGGGCAAGGAAGCGCTCGATAGAGATGTAGAGTGCCAATGTCAGAAGACATAACAGGACAATCATAACCCAACCACCATTGATGGCAAGCTGCAGGAAGGTCTCTTTTTCTTGGATTTGCTCGGCGGCAACAGCAGGGTCCGCCTGAAGTAAAATACTGTTGATTAAGGACATACTTATTTCTTTTAAGATATTATTAATGTGTAAAGGTACTTCAAAAACAATAAAACATCGACGATAATAACGTAAAAGTATCAACAATAGTGTGTTGAAAGGTATGAAAAAAAGGCGGAACGCTTTTGAAGCGTCCCGCCAGTTTGCATATTCATTATTATAGATGTATGCTATTTGACGATAAATTTGCGCGAAAAACCTTGCAGACGACAGATATAGATGCCAGGATTGAGGTCCGAAACCTGGATGCGTGTCTCGATGGTGCCCGGATAGAGGGTCACCTGCTTAACCACGCGGCCGGTAGCGTCAAAAATCTGAAGTGTCTCGCTATTCTCGCTGTTGAGGTTGTAGTAGAGCGTCACAAAGTCACTTGCCGGGTTGGGGAAGATGTTCGAAGTGAACGGGTCGGCAGCGGTGTTGATGCTGACAGGACGCATGGATTCAGGTATGCTGTCGAGCGGAGGAGTGATACCGATGATGGCTGCATGTTCGGAGGTGAAGTTATAGCCATTGGTGTTGAGTTTGGAGTTGTAGACGTTGCACCAGGCGGTACCTGTGCCACCCCATCCCCAGTTGAAGTGCATGAACTTGTTGGTGGTGTTGTATCCGTCGCACACAAAGGCATGGCGGGCATCCTCGCCGGCACTGGTCAGGTCGGCACCTGCATAGTATACGGGGCGTTTCATCTTGAGCTGGGCAAGGATATCGTTGTACCAGTTGGTGTCGCGCACATTGGCGGTGGTGCCGTTGTTGGGGTGGTAGTAACGCGCGTCGGAACGGTTGATGAGCTTAAGGCTGTCCTCTTCGTATTTGAAGAAATGGTAAAGAGCTCTGGGAACATTGGCAGAGACAGCTCCGCTCGATTCGGGCGAATAGTCCATCTTGACAGAGACACCACAGTGGAAGTTAAGGAGGGCGACAGCATTGATCTGCTCCTGTGTCGACGAGTTGGTGAGTTTGTCTACCATGACATCGTAGTTGTAGTAGGAATTGCCAAAGTCGGCCTGGATGATATCGCCAGTGATGCTATGGAAATAATAGGTGCTGTATTGGCCGACATAGGGGTACTTCCAATAGTAAAGGATCTGCGCCATTGCCGTTGCCACGCATCCCGTGACGCTACGGCCACCGTTGATGATGGGGCACATGGCGTTGTAGAGAGGTTCCTGATTCCATTTCGAACTCATGAGCTGAACGGTGGCTTTAGTGCTTCCGAAATAAGGGAGAGCTTCGCTCTCAAGGGTTTTCCATTCCTTGAGGCTTTCTACCGAAGGCTCGACATTGTTGTTTTGGGCATAGGCCACATATTGGCTTTGTCCGTTGAGCCACCACATCATGTTGGGAGGTATGTTGTTGGGGTCGAAACTACCCTCGGTGCTGTAGGCGATGATGGGGTCGACGCAGTCGTTGCCGGCAACAACAACGAAACCGCGCTGGTCTGTGGTGTTGAAGACGTATACCGCGGGGATGCCTAATGACACATTGGGAATCTCATATACGAGGTCGAGTGTGCTGGAGGTGATGGATTTCTCTCCAAACTGTGACGACAGGAAATATGCTCCAACCTGACGGGCAGTTTTTGCGTCAACATTGTCGGCAAAAGTTTCTTTGACTGGAGTCATCATGCTTGCCAACAAGATGAATGACAAGAAGAAAAGATTTGATTTTTTCATTGTTATATAAGATTTTATTCTTCAAAAAACGATGCAAAAGTACGAACTTTTTTTTAATAACTGTTAAAGGTGGCTTTTATTAATATTTTTTTTGAATCGTAATTTCCTTTGGTGATATTTTGGGAAGGATTGGACTGTATGCACAACGGAGGCGTCACTGCACTGCGCTGTCCTGTCCGATGAAGCGTCTGGCCGTGTCGAGCATGTCAGCATCGCATTGCAGGATAGAAGCGATGCGGAGTGCCTCCTGCGGAACGTCGTCGCTGTCGTCGGGCAGCAACGAATAGTCCATGAATCGGTTTATGTTGTCGGGCGAAAGGGCTATATCGACCATGTTTTCGACAAAGCCCTTGACACGCAACCTGCGGCAAGGGAGGGCGAGCTGGCTATAGTGGGTGGTGATGAGGGTCATGGAGTGCATCTTGTCAAGCAACGATGCAATAGACTGCACTATGGCCTTACCTTCGATGGGATTGGTGGTACGGGCAGGCTCATCGATGAGAACAAGAAGCGAAGAGGTGCGTGCCCGGACGAGGGTGTCGCTGATTTTAGTTATTTCCGACGCAAAGGAAGACAGTCCGTTCATCTCGTTCTGTTCGTCACCGATGCAGAAAACGATGTCGTCGACCAGACTGACTGTGGCACTCTCTGCAGGCACAAAGAATCCAAACTGCGCCAATAATTGTGCTATTCCTACCGTTTTGAGCAAAACCGTTTTGCCTGCCATATTGGCTCCAGTGATGAGGCACACTCCGCCATACAGCGTGATGTCGACAGGCTGGTAGCGTTGTCCTATGGCTTCGATGCGGTGACGCAAACGCGGGTTCCAAAGTCCTGCAAACTGCGTGTGCAGGTGTTGAAGGTCAGCTTCTATCTTCGGCCTGCATAGGTTCCAACTGTTTGCAAGTGTTGCCTTGGCAAAAAGCAAATCGGTGTATGCCATACGGTCGTAGGCAAGCTGGAGTAGAGAATGGTACTCTGCCAGCTGCGCCGAAAGGCGAGTTATGACCGTTTGCTGGAGAGCGGAGTGCTTTTCGAAGAGCTCGCCGATCTGACGTTGCAGGACGAGCCCTTGTTCGGCGTCGACTTTGCCGCTGTCGAGCTGGGCCTGAAGTTCTTTGAGCTGTTTGCGCACAGCCGGCAGCTCTGGATGGTAGCTGTCGTAGATATAGAAATTGGGTATGCCTGTGTTGTCGGGGTCGAGGAGATTGAAGACCGAACTGGTGTCGGGCAGGGAGAGCAAGTGCGCGATGCCTATCGAATTTGCTGCCTTTGCAGTGTTGACACACAGGAAGGCGAGGCTTTTTATTTCGAAGAGCTCTATCTCCTCGAGAGTGGTTTTGTGTTCAAGGTTGTTCAGCGTGCCTTGCACGTCATGCATCTGCATGAGCTGGTGCCGTATGGTGGATGTCGCACGTTCCGCGTTGTTGTCGGCGAGGCATTGTCTTACGGTGTCTATATTGTCGTATTCAGCATTGATGAGGTCGGCGTCTTTCATCAAGGGCTGCGCCATCATACAGCGCCGCCCGGCCGCCGACATGAGTTCGATGGCATCGATTACATAGCTGAATCCGGGCTCGGAAGTCAATTTTTCTTTCAGTTGCATCGTGGTGGATTGACAATTAGCATATTGGAACAATGGGATAAGCTTGTATGAGTTATGGTTGGGCGTTTCCTTTTTTCACATCATATACCGGCAGGCCGAGGGCATCGGAGAGGGCGCTGCAGGCCTCGTCGGAATTCAGGTTGTAACCTTGCGGCGACGTAGGGTTGAGACACAGGGCAACGAGGTTGGAACGCTGCAGAACGTTGATGCGTCCGCCACGACGAGTATATTCATTGAAGGTTTCCGGAGTGACGAAGAACTTGGTGAAATCGCGTGCTATGAGGAGCGTGTCTGCAATGTTTTTTTGAGCTGCAAGATATTTCACAAGCCTGTCGCTCACGGCTCCGGCGGCAAAAATGGTGTTGCCGTAGGCGAAGAGGTCGGATTTTTTCTTGTCGAGCAGGAACACCGAGTCTATGTGCAGGTCATGTACTGTGTCTTCTGCATCGACAGCCCAAAGTCCCTGTTCAAGAGGGTTGAGCTTCTGCTGCAGATTGGGCCTAACCTCGTCGAGCGCTATGAGCCGGCATACGAAACGGGTTTTAGAGATAAGCTGGCTGATGTTTGGCGACACTGCAGCTCCTGTGGCAAGAATCATAGCCTCCGTTACGGTAGGCGAGGCCAACGACAGTCTCGAGAGGGCTCCGTCGACAATGGTGAGAGGTACACCCATATTCCTAAAACCGGATATCTGGCTTCGGAGCATTCCCGTCGATGCGGCACCGCTGAGCAAAATCTTGCCGCCACATACTACACGACCCGTCACAAGTCGCCCCAGCGATGTGCGACGAGGGTCTACAGCTATGATTTCCGAGACGAGTTGCCGTTGGTAATAATGCTTCTCGGAGGTGATAAAGAGCATGTTGTCAAAGAGGGTTATCTCCGGTTTGGCACTGCCGTAAACAGCATCGGTCTGCTCGCCATCGACTCCGATTGAGGTTACCGCACATTGATGTCCTATCTCGTTGAGCCGATGCAGGACATAGTTTAGGCAAACCGTCTTGCCGGTGTTTTTTTCGAGTCCGACAATCGAAAGGCTTCGGTATTTTAGTATGTCGTTGATAAAAGGCATTTGGCTTATAACGCCACGTTTTTTCTTTTATTGCTCGAACGCATTGCGTATATAGCGGAAAAGTTATAAACAAAGCGACAACGTCCAAAACGGGAAAAATGATATGCAAGAAAAGCCAATAAACGAATCTGCTTTTTTCGAATAAAAACAATATGTGCCGCCGTGCATTTTTTCAGATCTGCCATTTCCGACGAAAACCCTTTCGTCGGAAGGCCTGAATGTTTATTTTCCATCTGTTATACGTACAAAATCTTAACGACACCTCTAATAATTATTTTATAAACGGCGTGGTATGCCTGCGAATACATAA
>CAMOFI010000064.1 GCA_946613135.1 uncultured Bacteroidales bacterium | reverse complement strand
TGTGGGTGTAGCTCTGCGTCAGGTCGCGGTTGCCGGTGCTGTAGCTGTCCTCGGTGTAGGTGCGGTGAGTGGTGAGCTGTTCGCCCGAGGGGTTGCGCATACGCAGCGAGTAGTTGAGTCTGAAGTTATGCATCTGCTCGGTGCGGTAGCTGAGGTGGATGGAGGGGTTGTAGGTGATGAAGTTTTTGGTGTACTCGTCGGCATCGCTGGTCTCGCTGAAGATGAAGTGGTCGTTGGTGAGGCGTGCACCCATACCGAGCTGGAGGGTGAAGCCGCCCCAGCGGTGAGTCCATTCAACGTCGGCATCGGCCTCGTTTTCGTGGTCCTCATAGATGTAGCGGCGCAAGGCATCGTAGAGCGAAGCGTCGAGGACGGTGACGCCGTCGTCGTAGGTGGTGTCGAGCAGGTAGGGGCGGTAGTCGCGGTAGGAGTTGTCGGTGCCGAAGCTGAGGCCGTAGCTCATCTCGCCGTCCTTGCTGTAGGGGCGGTTGTAGCGTGCGCGGAGGCTGACGTCGGTGCCGCGCGACAGGTCGTCGTAGTATTTGAAGGTGTTGGTGTCGCTTCCGCTGAGGTCGGTGGCGTTGTAGATGCGGCTATAGGAAGTACCGCTGCTGTTGTTGTTGGTGCTTCCGAAGAGGAAGATGCGCAGGTTGTGTCCGTTTCGGTCGAACTTGCGGGTGTAGTTGCCGCCAAACATGCCGAAGAAACTGCGCGACATCGCGTTGTTCATCATATCGTACTGGAATGCACTGGCCGTTGGCAGGTATACGTCGCGGCTGTGCCAGCGGTCGCTTTCGTTGGCCGAGCTGTTGAGGTTGAAGTTGCCCCACACTCCGACATCGCTCATGCTGTCGATTTCGTAGTCGATGTGCAGACCTATGCTGCCGCCCAGCGAGTGGCCGTTGCTCCACGAGCTGTCGCGTTCGTAGATGGCATCCTGCAGTGAGTCGAGGTTGCCGGGGTAGAGCGGGTCGTCCTGACGCGTGCGGCTCCAGCTCCATGAGTCGTTCTCGGAGGTGCTGTAGCGAAGGTTGGTGAAGAGGTTGACGCTCAGTCGCTCGTTGGCCCAGGTGTAGCTGAGCCAGGGGCTTACGTTGGGCTGTGTGGCTGCGTTGAGGCCGAAGCTGATGAAGTGGTTTTTCTTGATATGCGCCGAGGTGATGATGTTGATTACTGCTTCGGCATCGGTGGCGTATTTGGCCGATGGGTTGGTGATGGTCTCGATGCGGTCCAGCGCGTTGGCGGGGAGGGTCTGCAGATATGTCTTGAGGTTCTCGGCGGTGAGTTTCGACGGCTTGTCGTTGACCCATATCTCTACCGAGCTGACACCGCGAAGGGTTATGTTGCCTTCCACATCGACCTCAACGCCTGGCGCGTTCTGTAGGGCATCCTCTGTGGTTCCGGACTGTATGGTTGGGTCGTCGGCCACGTTGTAGACCATCTTCTCGCCGTCGACGGCGTAGAGGGGTCGTGCCGCTGTAATCTTCACCGTTCTGAGGGTTTCTGCCCCCTGTCTCATGTTGATGACACCGACAGCGGTGTTGTTGGTTACGCTAACAGGTACGAAGCGGGTGGTGTAGCCCACATAGCTTATACGTATCAGGTATTCGCCTGCCGGGACTTCTTTGATTTCGAAATATCCGTTAACATCTGTTGTGGCGCCTTTCACAAAACTGCTGTCCGCTTTTTCGAGGAGGGTTACGTTGCAGTACATGAGAGGTTCGTTCTTGGTGCTGTCGATAAGAGAACCAACAATTTTGAAAGTGGAACCGGATTTGGCTTTCTTTTGTTTCACCGTGGTGCTCTTTTGCTGTGTCTGCTGCATCTGCCTGTCGCTGCGTGGGCCTCGTGGGCCACCGGGGAAGCCGCCGCCAGGACCGCCAGGGCCACCAGGGCCACCAGGACCGCCTGGCTGGGCAAAAGAGACAGGGCATTGAAGACAAAAAAATGCAAGAATTGAGGCAAAAAGGAGTATTTTTTTCATCTTTTCGATTTGAAAGTGGATTAATAATGTGTGTAATACGCTAAAAAGTGTTAAATATTGCTTTTGTTGGTAAAAAAAAGTACTTTTTTGTACCACTTCTCTTCCAATTATTTCAAAGGGCAGCAAAATAAATTGTATATAATTACGTTTAAAAAAGACGATTTGCTTTCAGTTGCATCAATTCTATGATAGATTACAACAAATATACATTAGATAATGGACTTACACTGCTTGTTGCGGAGGACAGGTCCACCCCGCTGGTGTCGGTCAACACACTATACAATGTCGGTGCCCGTGATGAAAATCCTTCACGTACGGGTTTTGCCCATCTTTTTGAGCATCTGATGTTTGGAGGCACACGCAATGTGCCGGATTATGACAGGGTGGTTACTGAAGCCGGGGGCGAGTCGAACGCCAACACCAACAATGACTTCACTCAATACTATCTTACAGTCCCGGCCCAATATTTAGAAACAGCCTTATGGCTTGAGTCTGACCGGATGCGGCAGCTCGACTTTTCGCCTCGCAGCCTGGCTGTGCAGCAGTCGGTGGTTACAGAGGAATACAACTACCGCTATATCAACCAACCCTATGGCGACGTATGGCTGCTTCTTAGGCCGCTTTGCTACAAAGTCCATCCCTACCGCTGGTGTACAATAGGCGCCGATATACGCCACGTGAAGGAAGCGTCGCTCGACGACGTGGAACATTTTTTCTATCGCTACTATCGTCCTGACAATGCTATTGTCGCTGTCGTCGGCAATGTACGGTGTGACGACGTGGTGCGTATGGTCGAACGGCTATATGGCGACATTCCGCCGGGCAATGTTATCCATGAGCCTCTCCCTGCTGAACCACTCCAGACCTCGCCACGCATCCTTTCCGTCGACCGTCAGGTGCCGTCGAATGCTTTGTATATGGCATATCACATGTGCGATCGCCTCGATGGCGATTTTGCCGCCACTGACCTGATTAGCGACATACTTTCCAACGGACGTTCGGCACGCCTGTACAACGAGTTGGTGAAAAGAAACCCGCTGTTTTCTGAACTCGATGCCTTCATTACAGGCGACCGCGACCCGGGACTTTTTGTCGTGTCGGGCAAGTTGAACGACGGAGTGTCGTTCGATGAGGCTCAACAGGCAGTCGAAAGCCAGCTGAAGGCTGTCGCTGTCGACAATATCGACGAGACAGAGCTTGAGAAGGTTAAAAACAAATACGAGAACACATTTGTCTTCTCGCAGTATAAAGCCCTTGACTGTGCCATGTCGTTATGCTATTACGAATGGCTTGGACACATAGAATGGGTCAACAACGAGCCTCAAGACTACCGCAGGGTCAAAGTCGACGATATTCGCAGGGTGGCGTCCGGCCTGTTTCGCGACGAACAACTCTCGATGCTTAGGTATCGAAAAGAATGTTAGTGGTTTAAATGTCAAGAACTCACAATCACGGAATGAAACAAAATAAAGAAAAAAATGTAATCGTGAAGCTTCTGATGCTGCTGTGGTACTGTGTGAGTCACCCCATTATATGGCTTGTCCGCAAAACCTACGCTTTTCTCAGAGGCATAAACTATCGCAAGATAGGCAGCAGGGTTGTCCATTCGATAGGCAATTTTATGCACTGGCTGATTTTCAAGGTGCTGCTTCCTAAAAAACATCGCGATATCACAAAGAAGGAAATCTATCGTATCATCTTCAAGGCCGACACTCCGGCAGGCAAGAAGTTCGATATATGGCTTCTGGTGCTGATAGGACTCAATCTGATAGTGATAATGCTCGACAGTTTTGAGGCCGTCCATTCCAATATGCGTTGGGTTCTGAAAGGGTTGGAATGGATTTTCACGTTGACATTCACTCTCGAATACTACCTGCGCATATACTGTCTGCAACGCCCGTGGAAGTATGTCTTTTCTTTTTACGGCATAATCGACTTTCTTTCGATCTTTCCGGCCTATCTCAGCTTGCTGATACCTGCTACACAGACACTTACAGTGCTGCGTGTGCTGCGAACCTTGCGCATCTTCCGCATCTTCAATATGCAGCGATTCCTTCAAGAAAGCTTCCATTTGCTTAACGCCCTTCGTCGCAGTGTTACCAAGATTCTCATCTTCATGCTTTTTGTCTTCATAACAGCTATTATACTCGGAGCGGTGGTTTATATGTTCGAGTCGGACAAGAATCCGCAGATGTCGAGCATTCCGACAGCCATCTACTGGGCGGTAGTGACAATAACCACAGTTGGTTATGGTGACATTACACCAGTTACTCCAATGGGGCAGTTTATCTCTACTCTCGTCATGTTGCTCGGTTACTCGATAATAGCTGTGCCTACAGGTATTGTTGTCGGCGAGACAGTGCACGAGTATCGGCAGGAAGAACGCTCTAGCAACGAGATCAGCGATGTGCCGGAGGAGTTTCATGAATACGAAGACCAGGGAGGCGTGCAGTCTCAGATTTCGCAACTCGATGCAATGGGAAGCAGGGTAGAAGGCGAGACCCGAGTGTGTACACACTGCGGGCACACCGAGACCGACCCGGCAGCACGCTTCTGTCTCTATTGCGGCACCAAGTTGACCAAGAACCAACCCAGTGGATGGATCAACGATTTCTTTGCAGGTGAGTAACGTGATGATATAAAACAGTATGAACAAACAACAACATATTTATGCAACATAAAACAAGATATTTGATTCTGCTATTGATGGCAGCATTTTCCGCCAATGTGTCAGCCCAGAGCTATACGATAAGCGGAACCATCAGGGATGCATCGTCGGGTGAGACACTCATCAGTGCCACGGTCTACGATATGGTGTCGGGCAAGGGTGCGCTAACCAACGCGCAAGGCCGCTATTCGCTCACGCTGCCCAAGGGCAAAGTCGTTGTACGCATCTCGTACGTGGGTTATCAGACCTATTTTGACACCATACAGTTGACTTCTGACAATAAATTGGATGTCAGTCTTGAAGCGAGCAATCAATTGCACACGGTGACTATCACGGCCGACAAGGTCAGCTCGCACAAATCGTCGCAGATGAGTGCCATAGACATCCCCGTCGAACAAATCAAATCGGTACCCGTGCTTTTTGGTGAGGCCGACGTGCTGAAAGCCCTTCAGCTGCTGCCTGGCGTGCAGAGCGGCACGGAGGGTATGTCGGGCATGTATGTTCGCGGTGGCGGTCCCGACCAGAACCTGTTTTTGCTCGACGGTGTGCCGCTATACAACGTCAACCACTTGGGCGGTTTCTTCTCGGCCTTCAACGCTGACGCCATCAAGAACATCACGCTCTACAAGGGCAGCTTTCCGGCACGCTTCGGAGGGCGCCTGTCGAGTGTGCTCGACATCACGAGCAATGACGGAAACGACAAAAAGCTGCACGGCAACGTCTCGGTGGGATTAGTTGCCGCCAAGGTCAACCTCGAGGGCCCTATATGGAAAGACAAGACAACCTTCAACGTAAGCTTTCGCCGCACCTATTTCGACATCCTGGCGCAGCCGGCCATTATGGCCATCGGTGCTGTGGAGGATAGCCGTCTGAATGCGGGATACTATTTCTATGACCTCAACGCCAAAGTGACGCACCGCTTCAGCAGCCGCAGCCGACTGATAGGCAGCTGGTATTCGGGCGACGACAAGATTTATGCCCGCATGCGCTACGACTATGCCTACGACGCCAACAGCACGGGCGAGGAGAAGATGAAGATGGGCTACAACTGGGGCAACCTTGTGGGGTCGCTCAGGTGGAACTATGAGTTGACTCCCAGGCTGTTCATGAACGTTACTGGTGCCTATACGCGCTATCGCAACGACATCAATATCGGCCTGGAAGAGTACGATTATAACTATACCGACGTCGACTACTACAAAGCCGAGATGTACTACAAGTCGGGCATCCGCGACATTACGGGGCGTGTGGACTTCGACTTCCAGCCAAACCCCGACCATACGGTCAAGTTCGGCGGCAGCCTGCTGCACCATATCTTCCAGCCCGATGTGACTGGCAACCGTATGGAAGAGGGCGACAACTCGGGCGGCACGGTCTACGACACTGTGCTGGGCGAAAGCAAGATCCACGCCAACGAGCTGAGTGCCTATATCGAGGACGACTGGAACATCAACGAGATGCTGAAAATCAACGGCGGCGTCAACCTGACGGGCTTTGCCGTGCAGGGCAAGTTCTACCCCTCGCTGCAGCCACGTCTGAGCGGCCGCCTGATGATAAGCGACGACCTTTCGATCAAGGCGGGATACAGCTACATGACGCAGTATATGCACCAGCTGTCGAACAGCAGTATCAGCCTGCCCACCGACCTGTGGGTGCCGGTGACCAAGCGCATCGAGCCTATGTATGCCCACCAGGTGGCGGCGGGTGTGTTCTACAACCTCAAGGGTCTGGCCGACCTGTCGATGGAGCTATACTACAAGAAGATGCGCAATATGATTGAGTATCGCGACGGTGCAAACTTCTTTGCCGCTTCGTCGGGCTGGGAGGACAAGGTCTTCATGGGCGACGGCTGGTCGTATGGTGTAGAGCTGCTGGCGCAGCGCACCATAGGCGACTTCACCGGCTGGGTGGGCTACACCTGGAGCAAGACGATGCGCCAGTTCGACCGCAAAGGACAGGAAATCAACAACGGCGAGCCCTTCCCAGCCAAGTACGACCGCCGACACGACATATCCATTATGCTGAGCTACAAGCCTAACAAGAATTTTGACTGCAGCGCTGTGTGGGTCTTTTCGTCGGGCAACACGGGCACGCTGCCTATGCAGGAATATGTGGACCCCACCACGGGCCAGACGGTTTCGTACATCGAGAGCCGCAACAACTTCCGCATGCCGGCATACCACCGTATGGACATCGGTGTCAACTTCCACAAGGAGAAGAAACGCGGCATCCGCACCTGGAGCCTGAGCGTCTACAATCTCTACAACCGCAAGAACCCATTTATGGTCTACGAGAAGGACAATCTGCATTCGGTCATCAACGGGGTACACTACAGTTCGTCGCTGGTGCAGCTGTCGTTGTTCCCCATAATACCGTCGGTATCTTATAGCTTTAAGTTTTAACCTTAACCTTAACCTTAACTTCAGATACATAACATTGAACTAAAACGAAGACGAAAACTAAAACGAAAATGAAACGTATACAATATATATTATTGGCAGCTGTAATGCTGCTGGGGGCGTGCGAGAAACCCGTCGATTTCGACCCCGGTGAGGTGAAGCCCTACGTTGTGATGATTTCCAAGCCGGTCAGCGACTCGCTGATGTCGGTCTATGTAGGCTATAGCCGCTTTTTTCTGGACAACAGGGCTTTCAATACCATTTCCGATGCAACGGTGACGCTGAGTGACGGGACGGGCACCTACACGGGTGTGTACGATCCGCGCGGATTTCTGTTGTCGGGTAGACATTATTATTATACTGATGGGGAGTACTGGGCTTCTGACAGCGTTTTCTATGGCGGCTACACCTTCACGTTGCGTCCGAAGCCTGGCGACACGCTGCGGTTGACGGCCACGGTGCCGGGCTATGGCAAGATGGTTAGCGCAACGACGACGATGCCGCGGATGCCCGAGGTCGAGGTGCTTGATCTTGTGGTTGATACAAGTGAAGGAAACTACTATGATGAATATGGTGGTTATTATGGGAAGGGCAACTACTATTATAAAGTCCGTTTCAAGGTGAAGAGCTCGGGCAGCGATGACTATTATTCGGTGTCGATAAAGCACGCTGGGGAATTTCTCAATAGCAGTGGACTTTCGTATTGGGACACGGTACATATGCAAAGTACTATGTTCTCTGTTAATGATCCATTGGTAAACAGTCACGATCTTGTTGATGCCATCGATGGCTATGACGGCAGTTTCTATGGCAGTGAAATGACTTTCAGCAGTGAACTGTTCCAGAACGGTGAGCACGAGTTTACGGCCATTTTCAGCATTTGGCCTGATTTTGACGAGTTTGATTATGCCCAAATACCGATTCGGCTTGAAGTCAGAAGCCTTTCGAAGGAACTATACCGCTACGAACAGACCTCGGCCAACGCAGAATACGACCCGTTCGACAACCTGTTCAGCGAACCTGTGCAGGTGATCTGCAACATCGATGGCGGCATAGGCGTCTTTGGCGGCGCAACCAAAAAGACATACAGAACGCCGCAATCGCGCTACGGCACGTTCTCGCACGACGACGGGTATTATTTCAAGAAGAAAAGGAAATGAATGTTTTGATCACTGACAGCACACATCCTGTGCTGGTCGAGAAACTTGAGGCCGCGGGCCACCGCTGCCGTGTCTGGACCAACTGCACCTATGAGTCGCTGCTGGCCGAGGTGCAGAAATATGACGCCCTGGTGGTGCGCAGCAAGATTATTATAGACCGCAATTTCATCGACCACGCTCGCCACCTGCGTTGCATAGGCCGCGTAGGGGCAGGGATGGAGACCATCGATGTGGACTATGCCGAATCGGTCGGTATCAGGTGCCTGAACTCGCCAGAAGGCAATCGCGACGCTGTGGGCGAGCACGCCGTGGGCTTGCTTCTTGCGATGGCTGACCGCATTGCCGCCGCCGACAGCGAGGTGCGCCGTGGACTGTGGCGGCGCGAGGCCAACCGAGGTTTTGAGATAAAAGGCCGCACGGTGGGCATCATAGGTTTTGGCAATATGGGCAGTGCTTTCGCCAAGCGGCTCCAAGGATTCGAGTGCCGCATGATGGCCTACGACAAATACAAGCCATCGGGCTACGCCCCCTCATACGTTGAGGAAGTGTCGCTGGAAGAGCTGCAGCAGCAGGCCGACATCGTAAGCCTCCATGTGCCGCTGACCGACGAAACCCATTATATGGTCAACGCGTCTTTTCTCGATGCTTTCGAAAAGTCTATATGTCTGATAAACACCTCGCGTGGCGCAGTGGTGAAGACTGCCGACTTGGTTGCAGCGATGGAGCAGGGCAGGGTGCAGGGTGCTGCACTCGACGTCATTGAGTACGAGAATATGTCGAAAGACGGCCTCGACCTCGATACGTTGCCTGCCGACTTCCGCTATCTGCTCGAATCGCCACGCGCGGTGCTGACACCCCACGTGGCCGGCTGGACCGTCGAATCGAAATACAAACTGGCCGCAGTGCTGGCTGATAAAATCATCAAAGTGACCAGTGAATAGTGACCAGTGAATAGTGACTAGTGA
>CAMOFI010000063.1 GCA_946613135.1 uncultured Bacteroidales bacterium | reverse complement strand
ATTCGTTGAATTCGTACAATTCGCCGTTTGTAAAAATAATTATTAGAGGTGTCGTTTATCAAATTGCAGATATATTGATTTTTTTCACTATTTTTGCAACGGATTTAGTTTTACACTTAATTCTTTTTCCGTGACATATCATATTGATTAACAAAAAACATCAAAAGAATAATGAAACAGAAATTTTTTATTGCCGCTTCGCTATGCATTGCCCTATGTGGCACCGCAAATGCCCAGAAGAACAAGACTGCGACAAATGACAACAACAATGGCGGCATCAGCAGCGAAATGATGCAGCAAATCAAGAAATCGTACGGCGGCACAGCCAGCGACAAGGCCATGCGCAACATCCTCGTCAACCAAAGCCCGCAGAAGCTGGCCATGAACTACGAGAACGCCACCAAGTTCGACTCGCACTTCTCGAACCGCGTGGTGAGCAAGGCCGTGACGGACCAGAAGAGCAGAGGCCGCTGCTGGATGTTCACCGGCATGAATGTGCTCCGCAACCAGGCCATCCGCAAGCACCACCTGCCCGCCGACTTCCAGTTCTCGCAGGCCTACCTCTTCTTCTACGACCAGCTGGAGAAGAGCAACCTCTTCCTGCAGGCCATGATAGACACGTACAAAAAGCCCATGAACGACCAGGAGGTGGAGTGGCTCTTCAAGAACCCCATCGGCGACGGCGGCCAGTTCACCGGCGTGGCCAACCTGATCGACAAGTACGGCCTCGTGCCTGCCGACGTGATGCCGGAGACCTACAACACCAACAACACCTCCAGCATCAGCAACCTCATAGCCCTCAAGCTCCGCGAGGACGGCCTGCAGCTGCGCGAGATGGCAGCCCAGAAGGGCATGACGCCGGCCAAGCTACAGGCCAAGAAGACCGAGATGCTCGGCACCATCTACCGCATGCTGGCCCTCACCATGGGCGAGCCGCCGGCAGAGTTCACCTGGCAGCAGAAGGACGCCAAGGGCGAGATTGTGGAGACCGCCACCTACACTCCCAAGGAGTTCTACGAGAAGTTCGCCAAGACCGACTTCAGCAAGTACTACATGGTGATGAACGACCCCACGCGCGAGTACTACAAAGTCTATGAGATACAGTACGACCGCCACGTCTACGACGGCCAGAACTGGCGCTACCTCAACCTGCCCATGGAGGACATCGCCCCCATGTGCATAGCCTCCATCAAGGACAGCACGATGATGTACTTCAGCTGCGACGTGGGCAAGTTCCTCAACCGCGACAACGGCCTGATGGACATGAACAACTACGACTACGAGAGCCTTATGGGCACCACCTTCGGCATGGACAAGAAGCAGCGCGTGGCCACCTTCGCCAGCGGCTCCAGCCACGCCATGACCCT
This sequence comes from uncultured Bacteroidales bacterium, assembly GCA_946613135.1. Classification (GTDB taxonomy): domain Bacteria; phylum Bacteroidota; class Bacteroidia; order Bacteroidales; family P3; genus Colimorpha. The sequence goes on along the minus strand of CAMOFI010000063.1, from coordinate 7,949 downwards.
CTGCGCCGTCGACCTCGACAAGGACGGCAAGCCCATCAAATGGATGGTGGAGAACAGCTGGGGCCCCAACTACGGCTACCAGGGCAACCTCATCATGACCAACGACTGGTTCAACGAGTACATGTTCCGCGTGGTGCTCGAAGAGAAATACATCCCTGCCAACATCCGCGCCCTCCTCAACCAGAAGCCCATCATGCTCCCAGCCTGGGATCCCATGTTCGCTCCTGAAGAGTAACAGACCTCTGGAATCATACGTCCACTATGTGGGAATGCGTTAATCCTTAACGAATTCCCACATTTTTCTCTAAACTAAAATCACAACCGCACCATGCTTTTTGAAGCAAAACAAGAAATGGAAAAGGCCTACGAAGAATGGATAGAGGCCAAAAAAGTTTTCGAGAACTATCGCGACGGATATATACCCTATCTCGACGAGACCAAAGAGGAGGCCGAAGAGAAGATGGAACATCTGATGGCGGCCATGGACTTTGCAGAGAACCGGTACCAATTGACGCGCCTCGAATACGAGAGCATCCTCACCGACGAATACCGCTCACTGTACGAGGAAGTCAACGACGAGCAATTCGAAGGTGGAACCATCGACGAACTATACCAACGCGCCATGGAAGCCAAGCAACGTTACGACGATCTGGCCCAAGGACGCACCCCTTTCAACGGCAGCACCGAAGAACTCAAAAGCGAGCTTGAAAGACTTCGCCACGAGATGAATTTAGCCCTCGACGACTACGACGACGAATACGGCAAGAAAATGTTTGAAGAACTCAAAAATCGCCAGAATCGTGCCTTATAAGGATCACGACATGGTCGGACTTCAGATTTTCGACAGTTTTCATAAAAACCTGACGTCCTTGCACATCCATCCAAGCTGTAGCCTCATCGAAAACAAGTACCTGGGCTCGTGAATAGAGCTGACGGGCAAGCGCCACGCGTTGCCACTGTCCCATGCTGAGTTCCTCGCCGCCTTGGAATTGGCGCCCCAATTGCGTTTCGAGACCGTTGCCCAACCGGTCAACCACACATTCGGCATCTGCCATGCGGATTGCCTCTGCCATGTGTTGTGCATCTTCCGGAGAATTAATATCGCCAAAGGCTACATTTTCACGCACAGTAAAATAAAACTGTACGTAATCCTGGAAGATGGCACTCACATTGCGACGCAGTTCTGCAACATCAAACTGCCTGATATCGATACCGTTTATACGTACCGCACCCTCCTGTGGGTCATATAGGCGCAGCAACAACTTCAGCATTGTCGTCTTGCCGAATCCGTTCTCGCCCTCTATAAGGGTAACCGCTCCACGCCGAGCCGTTAGCGAATAGTGATTCAAAACCGGCACGTTCATGTCCGGATATGCAAACGTTATGTTGTCAAAGCTGACCTCCTCGACTGTTGCGGGAAATGCCACAGGCTTTTCAGGCGACACAATCGATGGCTTCAGATTCAGAAAATCGAACAGGTTGTTGATAAACATCTTGTGTTCGTAAATTCCGCTAACACCGCCCACGAGGGCGCTCAAGTAGCTCTGTCCGCGCCTGAAGGCTTCGAAAAGCATGACAAACGTACCTATTGTCAACACTCCAGCTGCAACTGGAGCCACAAGAAGCAGCAACACAGCACCCATGGCGACAGCCTCGACTACGGCCGTAAGCACATCGAGCACAGCCATTCGGCGCGAAATATGCATAAGTTGCGATACCAGTTTCTTGCGTATATCTACATAGAGTCTCCGGAAATGGTCAGCCAGACCAAAACTGCGCACCTCCTTTGCGAAGCTGCGGTTTGTCAGCAGTGCACCATAGTAGTTGCTGCGACGCGCCATCTGCGTAGTCTCGCGGCGGAAACGGTACAACGTCCGCGACTTGTACAATCTCACACAAAAGGTTGGTATTATGGCAACGACCATAACCACAATCACGCGCCACGATGCGGAAAGCAACATCAGAGTAACACCTACCAACGACACAACAGACCCAAACACCGCCATGATGCTCTCCATCATCCTCACCGGACGATAGGCAGCTTCCTGCTGGGCGCGATGAAATGTGTCGTGGTATTCCGGATTGTCATAATATGCCATATCGAGGCTTACGGACTGCTCCTGAATGAGTTTATTGATGTAATCCACCAGTTTCTGCGTAAGGATATCGTCGTTGACCGTACTCAAAGCCCCTACAACTCTGTTGACCAACACAATACCACAAAACATCAAAACAGCGAATCCTATGGTTTCCAATATATTGACACCTTGTCCTCCTGTGGCCACAAGCGTGGTAACGGTATCGACCATTAGCTTTAGCACATAGAGGTTGACGAGCGGAAGCAGGCTGCCGACGAAAGTATAGACCACCTTCAGCACAAGGCGTTTCCTGTCACAGTTCCATATAAGGCGAATAGTTTTCAATTGATTCTTTTCGTTTACGTTATCGTTATCGTTTTCGTGCCGAAGGCCTTTTCGTTTTCGTTCAGAGTCTACGATTTGACCACCAGGCTTCCGTTGACGTAGTCTATCACCGTGACAGGACTGCCCTGCTCGATGTATCCTATCTGAGCCACAGCATCGTATGTACGCCCGTCGATAGTTATTTTGCCTGCAGGACGAAGTATTGTAGCAGCCACACCTTCGCGGCCTATCATCGACTGTTCACGACTGTCGGCGACGGTGAAGCCTTCCGAAGTGTTTTCGCTCGTATTCAAGGCTAAACCGCCAAACAAAGTACTCTCGAACAGCTTTTTACCCAACCATATACTAAGTGGTAAAGAAACAGCCAATGCAACCAAAACAATCATCAGCCTGTTGCTGATTACTCCTGTAGGAACATTCGAAAAGTCAAATCCAATATTGCCTATCATACTGAATACCAAACCAGCCACAAGGCAAATGATACCCAGTATACCAGACACGCCGAATCCCGGAAACACAAATATCTCCAAGGCTATAAGCACTATACCGATAATGAAGATTATTATTTCCCAGTATGTCGCCAGACCTTCGAGGTAGAGAGGAGCAAAGTAGAGTGCTGCCGCCGACAATGCCAAAATAAGCGGAAATCCGATGCCAGGTTGCTGCAATTCAAAATATATACCACCTATAATCAACATAATAAGTATTCCTGACACAATTGGAGTTATAAGGAAACCTATAAGTTTGTCAAGAAAAGTGTAGCGTTGTTCGCGGATGACATAGTCTGTTACGCCAGCGTGATTCAGCAATTGTTCCACACTCTCCACTTCCGCCTCGCAATAACCGTATTCTATAGCTTCTTTTGTAGTGAATGTCAACACCTTGCCACTATCACTGACTCCTTCCACATAAATATCGGGATCGACCATTGCCTGAGCGATGTCGGGTCGACGTCCCTGCGATTCGGCTGTTGTGCGCATAAGCGAGCGCATATAGCTCTGGTACTTGTCGGGCTGCACCTCGCCGGTTTGGTCAACTACAGTTGCGGCGCCTATCGAAGAGCCGCTGCGCATATAGATGGAATCGCACGCTATGGAAATCAAGGCGCCTGCCGACGCGGCATTGTTGTCGATAAAAGCCCATACCGGGATTTTCGACTGCAGAAACGAGGTCCTGATTTTGTCGGCATCGTCAAGCGTTCCGCCAAATGTGTTGATCCGCACAACGACAATATCCGCCTTCAGATCGGCAGCCTCCTCCAGAGCTTTTTCGACTCGCATCGTTGCCGGAGGTGCAATTTCCTCATCAATATCGAACCTATAAACCACCGTTTTGTTCTGTGCAACAGAAACAAGAGGAACTATTGCAACAAGTAACAGCAAGAAAAGCTTTTTCATAATCCGATTTTTTTAATCTGAGTTACCAATTCATCGAAAACGTATGGATTTGCCGCCACCATCTCGCCCCCGTGGAGCCAGTTGGGGCCTCCGCCAAAATCGCCGACACATCCGCCTGCTTTTTCGACAATGTAGGCTCCGGCCGCAACATCGTATGGCTTCAAGCCATACTCATAGAAGGCATCGGCACGACCACAGGCCGTATAGACAAGGTCGGCTGCCGCCGAGCCAAGACGCCTCACGCCATGGCTGTTGGTCATTGTCCACTGCAACAGTTCCATATACTCCTTGAGTTTCGAGAAGTTGCTATATGGAAACCCCGTAGCTATCAATGAATCAAATAGTTTTCGTGTCGACGACACTCCTATGGCATTGCCGTTGAGGAAAGCTCCCTCACAATTGTGGCAAGCCGAAAAACATTCGTTGGCCCATATCTCATTGACAACGCCAACGACCATCACTGGACGCTTCATGTCGAGGCTCAACTGCCTGTCCTGCAACCCTATCGACACACACGTTGGTGCAAAGCCATGAATATAGTTTGTGGTTCCGTCCAATGGGTCGATAATCCACACATAGCGTTCTTTCCCTGAGGAGGAAGCAGTCCCTTCCTCAGCAATAAAACCACCCTCCGGGAGCAGACGTTGCAGGCGGGCGACAATACGCAGTTCCGACTCCTTGTCGAACTGCGTCACATAGTCATGAAGCCCTTTCGACTCGGTGGACACCAAGCCGTGCATCTTACGGCGTTCGTCGGCAAGGAATTCGCCCACTTCACACGCCAATTCAACTACATTGTCACAAATATTCCTGTAATCAATCATAATATCTTATGGATTTACATCAATCTTAAATCTTTAAACTCTCACCCTCTTTAAACATTTAATCCCTCGAACCTTTCAAACCCTTCAAACTATAATATCTAAAAACGTGAAAAGTTTTTTTTTATTTTGCAGTATGGCAATAAAATGCCATGCAAAAACGTTAAAAGGGCTCAACAAACTGACGTACCTAATGACCGAACTCATACTGCGGGCCATGGAGCCCGACGACATCGACGCCATCTACCGCTGGGAAAACGACCCCGACATTTGGGTCTACAGTGCTGCACACCAACCCTTTTCGCGAAAATCGCTCCAGACGTTCATCGACGAAAACAGCCTCCTCGACATCTACACCTCAAGGCAGATGCGCCTCGTGGCTGCCGAACAAGGCGGCATCGCGTGCGGCTGCATAGACCTCTACGATTTCGAACCACTTCACCGTAGAGCTGCCGTCGGATTGCTTGTCGACAAGACAATGAGAAACAAAGGCATCGGCACTACAATGTTAAAGATGCTTGAAGATTTTGTCCGACAACACCTTGACCTGCACATGCTCTACTGCGACATCAGTACAGCCAACACCGCAAGCATACGCCTGTTCGAGAACGCAGGATTCAACTCCTGTGGCACCATGCACGACTGGATGCTCGACAGCGGAAGATGGACCGACGCAAAGCGCTATCAGAAAATCATAAAATGACCACTATAATTCAAGGTAACCTCTAAAAATTCGTTTAATTCGCGTTTTGTTTGCAAAACAAATTTCTAAATATCAATTCGTTTAATTCGTATAATTCGCCGTTTTAAATAATTATTAGAGGTGCTCTCAAGCAATTCACGTTTTTACAAGCAAAACCCATCAAACCCTAAAACCCTCCAACCCTCCAACCCTCAAACCCTCAAACCCTTCAAAGTCAAGGCTAAGAATGAAGAAAAAAAAGAAAGGCAATTCCTCCACAAAAACCAGCAAGCGACAGAACATCATATTCGGAACAATCGCAATAATACTGCTTGTAGTCATCGCAGCCTCTTTGCTGACCCTGCGTGGCCAAAAGATGGCCAACAGTGACAATGTGACACTCTATATCCCGACAGGATCGACTTTCGACGATGTTGTCGATACGCTCAACGCGCACCAATGCATTGGCAATACTATGGTTTTCAAAACACTGTCACGCCTTCGCCACTATCGCGACAATGTCAAGGGAGGCTGCTACATCATAAAGCCCCATGCCAGCGTATGGAACACAGTAACAAAACTTTACTACGGGAACCAAGACCCGATACACCTTACCATCAACAAGCATCGCACCAAACAACAGCTGTGCAACTATGTCGGGAAACGCCTCGAACTCGATGCAGACTCGCTCCTCGCCCTTCTCAACGACGACTCAGTCTGTGCTGCTTTCGGCCATACGACACAGACCATCATAGCCATGTTCCCGCAGAACACTTACGACATCTATTGGAACATAACGCCATCAAAACTTCTGGAGCGTATGGACCGCGAAAGCGACAAATTCTGGAACAACGAACGAATCGAGAAATGCAAGAAGCTCAATCTCAGCACCGACGAAGTGACCACCTTAGCCTCGATTGTCGAAGAGGAGACCAACAAGAATGACGAGAAGGCCAACATAGCCAGCGTCTACCTCAACCGCCTACGCAAAGGAATGCTCCTTCAGGCCGACCCCACGCTGAAATATGCCGCGGGCGACTTCACCCTACGACGCCTGCTCAACGTGCACATGGAGTCCGACAGCCCATACAACACCTACCGTTTCAGAGGTCTGCCTCCGGGACCGATCTGCATTCCCAGTGCCGCCTCTATCGATGCCGTCCTGCAGAACAAGCAGACCGACTACATTTATTTCTGCGCCCGTGCCGACTTCAGCGGTTACCACTCTTTCGCCACAAACCTCTCTCAGCACAACGCTAATGCCGCCGCTTTCCACGCCGAGCTGAACCGCCGCAAAATCTACAAATAGTCGCCAGCCTTTGCGTCTGCTATCCACAGGCCGCAACAAAAAACAAAAAAATATAGCACTGACTCTCTAACGATTACACGAAAGTCACAAAAAATAATTTGTCACGTTCAAGAAAAGTAGTACTTTTGCATTCGGGTAAGTCTTATACGGTCAGCTCCCATTGAATCCCCCAGGGTAGGAATACAGCAAGGGTGTTTGGTTGTAGCGACGCGATATAATCAGCTTACCCTTTTTTTTGTCCTCATCGAAAAATGCTGATTCAGCATTTTTTTGTATTTTTGCAGATTATTTTAAAAATATGAATTCTGCTATTATATATTCTTACATACTGATTTTCGGAGCAATAGTGATATGGGGGCTGCTTCTGCCAAAAGGCAAAAAAATGCCACAGACACTGCTCGACTCGATTACTGCCTTTGGCGGCGCATTCCTGCTGGGCTCGTGCTTCATTAACTTGGTGCCGCATATGTATGCGCATGGCTTTGCCATCGACGGAATTAAGATTGGCGTTGCCGTCCTCATCGGTTTCCTTATACAACTGCTTCTCGAATCGCTGACTAACGGCGTCGAACATGGACACAACCATTGCCATTGCTGCGAAGAAGAACATGACGGACATCGCGAAACAGGCGAAGAGCGACACGCATCTGATGAAGGACATCATGAACACTATCATCACCACGACGGATTGTGTCACGAAAATCACTCGCATCCCGTGACAGGTCTGATGATAGGTCTCTCTATCCACGCTTTCCTGGAAGGTATGCCACTGACCGACACCGACGGCACCATCCACCAAAGTTTGCTATACGGCATAGTGCTCCACAACATTCCACTTGCACTTGTTCTCCTCTCACTCTTTGTCAACAACCGGTTCAGCCTTGTCAAGTCACTGCTGCTTCTGTCTGTTTTTGCCGTAATGACACCTCTTGGCTCGCTCTGCAACCTCTATTTTGTCAGCAGCGACGACACTATCCAAGCCTTCATCATGGGCATTGTTGTTGGCATACTGCTCCATGTCAGCGTCAGCATACTTTTCGACCACGAATCGAAACACAAATGGCTCAAACTTATACTGATAATTCTCGCTTTCATAGCTGCATACATCACTCCCGGCTGCCCCGAAATATATGGATAACTTTTGAATAAATAATTTATAAACTTGAACTTAAAACAATAGTCCCCATCACTCCCCCTTCACTCCCCTCTCACTCCACCTTCACTCCCCCTTCACTCCCCCTTCACTCCACCATCACTCCACCTTCACTCCCCCCTTCACTCCCCCCTTCACTCCACTATCACTCCACCATCTTTCCA
>CAMOFI010000062.1 GCA_946613135.1 uncultured Bacteroidales bacterium | reverse complement strand
AGCATGTCGAGCCCTCCTACAGTGGTGGCCTTTCGGGCTGAGGCCTCGTTGAGGAAACGCGTGGGAGAAGGGTTGTAGACCATGTCGTAGCATAGGCTGTTGGCTGAGAGGAGTTCGGGATGTGGCCACGGAGTGTTTTCTGTGTCGGGGAACATGCCTACGGGAGTGGCGTTGATGATTATTTGGTAGTCAAAATGTTTGTTGTCCAGGTTGGCGAAGGTGTCGTAGCCCAGGCTGTTGGGGTGTTGGCAAGGGTTTCGGCTGACGAAGGCGAAGTCGATATGGAGCGAGGCAAGGCCCCATGAGGCTGCGTGTGCTGCGCCTCCGGTGCCGAGAATGAGGGCCTTGCGGTGATGAGGAAGGAGGTGCGGCTGCAATGAGCGTACAAAGGCAGGTGCATCGGTGTTATAGCCGGTTGTTTTCGGAGTGCCGGAGGAGCGGTCGACCAACACAGTGTTGACGGCGCCGATGAGCTTGGCAGTGGGGTCTATGTGGTCGAGTAGGGGCATGATTTCTTGTTTGTAGGGTATGGTTACGTTGAATCCTGTCAGGTCGTGTTTTTCTATCACGTTCTTGAGGTGCGACAGGTCGGGTATTTCCACCAGCGTGTAACTGCATCCGGTAAGTCCTGACTGACTGAATTTTTCGTCGAAATATAGTTTTGAGAATGAATGTGTCAGTTTTTTCCCGATTAGGGCAAGGGTTAAATTATTCATAAAAAATATTTTATGCGTATTGTTGGGGTTGTCTTTGTTTTGCAAAGATACGATTAGTAAAGTTTTTATCCGAAACGTTTACGAAAGTCTACAGGAAGGGTGGGCTTGACATCCCAAGTGGATCGAAGGTGGCAAAACGGTCGCTGGCGCTTATGCCGGTGAGTACCATGAGTGTTTTTTTTGTGTTTTATATATTTTATGTAAATTTGCAAATTCAAAATGTATACAGTATGCAGAAACAACATGTTGGAAACCAGCTGTCGGAATTCCTGAAAAGTGGGAGTCTGTTGTCGATACTTATAATCATGAATGTCGGATTGTGGGTTTTGATGCTTTTGTTCCCGTTGGTTGACTACCTGTACGCTATGCCGCAGGGCAGTTCGCGCGAGGGGTGGTACGGCTGGTTTGCGCTGTCGTCACAGTGGGATGTGGTGGTGCGTCGCCCATGGACGCTGTTGACGTATATGTTTATTCATGACGGGTTTTGGCATATTCTTTTCAATATGGTGATGCTGTATTTTGGAGGTGTGATGTGCTGCCGTTATATGAGTGGCAAACGTTTCGGATGGATTTATTTTGTCAGTGGCATCGCCGGGGCTTTGCTTTATCTGGTGGTGTACAACTTGTTTCCTGTTGGCAGAATGCAGGTGTCTTCGCTTGTCGGAGCATCGGCTGCAGTGCTTGGGGTTTTTGTTGCGGTGGCTGCTTACGTTCCCGACCAGGAGGTCGGTTTGTGGCTGATACGAACGTTCAGTGTGAAGATGAAGTGGCTCGCCCTTGCATTGGTTGTCATCGACTTGCTGTCGATTCCGGCATCGAATGCCGGAGGTCATATTGCTCATCTCGGTGGTGCGCTGTCCGGCTGGTTGTATGTGGTGGCTCTGCGATGGAACAATGCTCGTGGCCATGCGGGTCACAGGACTGTGCGCAGGGCGTCGGGCGGCAGAAGACGCGAAGGAACGAGAAGAGGGTCCACAGGGGAGCGTCCGCTGAGCGACGAGGAGTATAACCGCCGTAAGGTTGAAAACCAGAGACGTGTGGACGAAATCCTCGACAAGATTTCGAAATATGGATATGATGGTCTTTCGAAGGACGAGAAAGAGTTTCTTTTTAAGTATAATGACCGTTGAAAAATACTATTGAGAAATGCGTAAACTGATTAAACTGATATTGCTTGTTGTAAACCTTGTGTTTGTGGCTCTGATGATGGCATCGACTCTGGCAGGGAAGGTGGCACCGTCGCACTCGGTGATTTTTTCGTTGCTTAGCTATGGCTATCTTTATTTTTTGATAATCAATGGGGCGTTCGTGATAGTGTGGCTGATGTTCAAAAGCAAATGGTTCCTGTTGCCGTTGGCAGCGATACTGCTGAGGGCTGGTTATGTGCCGCTCTACTTTCAGGTGGGAGGAAACGAGAACTATGATGCGGCGTCGGACGAGAAGGCCGTGAAGGTGCTTACGTTCAATGCACATCATTTCAAAGGTGTGGGGTCGGAGGGTGTGTCGGCCGACTCTAACATGTTGCGGTTTGTTGATATTGTTGACGAAGAACAGCCCGATGTGCTTGCCATGCAGGAATATATGGGCAAGGACAAGGGTGTGAACCTCACTGAGATGCTTGCGGAAAGGGGGTATAGGTATATGACTTCGGGATATGACAATGCTGCGATGGCAGGTGAGGTGGTGTTCTCGAAGATGCCGATTGCGAGGGTGGTGAGGATCGAGGGCCCGTCGAAACTGTATGTCAACCTGTTGTGGGGCGACGACACTTTGCGTGTATACTGTCTGCATTTAGGCTCGTACGGGCTGGATGAGAGTGACCAGAGGCAGATTGAGGATTTGTCGCACGGGAATGTGGACAGCCTTACGGGGCGCAGCACGCTGCAGAAGTTCCGCAGGACCATAGTGAACCACGAGCGGGAATGGGAGGTACTGAAGGAGTATTTCGGCAAACGGAAGCATATGACTGTAGTGGCTGGCGACTTCAACGAAACGCCGGCATCGTATTTCTATCAGCAGAGCATGCAGTATTTTGTGGACAGCTATTGCGAGGAGGGTCAGGGATTCAGCACTACGTATCATGGAACGTTTACTCGCAGCCGGGAGACTACTTTCCCGGCATTCAGGATAGACATGGTGTTGCATAGCCGAGATATGGAGGCTGTGTCGTACAAGAGGATCAAATCGGAAATTTCGGATCACCATCCGGTGGTTGTCACGGTAAAGGCTAAAGATTGACAGATGAGAATACAGGAGAAATATGACAGACTGATTGCTTACTTCGAGAGGGAGATGCCTCGGGCTAAGAGTGAGCTGCACTATGGAAACGCGTTCGAGCTGCTTGTGGCTGTCATGCTGTCGGCCCAGTGTACGGACAAGCGTGTGAATATGGTCACTCCGGCGCTGTTTGCCGCTTATCCTGATGCAGCTTCGCTGGCAGCGGCCTCGGTAGAGGATATATACGGATATATCAAGTCGGTGTCGTACCCCAACAGTAAAAGCAGGCACCTGAAAGGAATGGCGGAGAGGCTGGTGGCAGATTATGGCGGCGAGGTGCCGGAAGATGTGGAGCAGATGCAGACGCTGCCCGGGGTGGGGCGTAAAACGGCCAACGTGATTGCATCGGTGGTGTTCAACCAGTCGGTGATGCCGGTGGACACGCATGTGTTTCGTGTCTCGGAACGTATAGGCCTCACAACGGGGTCAAAAACTCCGTTGCAGACTGAGTTGGTTCTGGAAAAGCATTTCCCGGCCGACAAGGTAGGGGTGGCACACCACTGGCTTATTCTTCACGGACGGTATGTTTGCACAGCCCGCACGCCGCATTGTGGCGAATGCGGGATAAGGGATATATGCAGGTACTATGGGAGGCGAAAGTCGAGGGTTGAGGATTAAAATGATGCTTCAGATTTTTTTTTGAATCGGTTAAAACGTTAGAAAAATGGTATTCACTGCACCGTTATTTTTGATAGGACTTGTAGCTGTGGCGATTCCGGTTATCGTGCATCTGTTCAACTTTCGCAGATACAGGAAGATATATTTCAGCAATGTCGAGCGGCTTGAACAGTTGAAATCGGAAACGCAACGCCAGTCGACCCTGCGTCAGCTGCTTATAATGGCGGCTCGTATTCTTGCAGTGGCGTTCATAGTGTTGGCTTTTGCGCGGCCGGTGCTTACGGGCACAAGCCAAGAGGTCAAGACAGGCATCAACGATGTGAGCATCTATATTGACAACTCGTACAGTATGGAAGGTACAGATGGAAATGTAGCCCTGATAGAGAAAGCCAAGTCGAAGGCACGAGAGATTGTAGACGCGTATGGTGCGGGCGACAGGTTCCAGCTGATGACGTCGGATGTGGAGGGACGCGAGTTCCACTGGCTCAGCAAGGAGGAGGTGCTTTCGAGAATCGACGAGGTGGAGGCTGGCAGTTCGACACTTACTGTATCGTCGGCAGTGCGTCGACAGCAGGATTTCCTGTCGTCGGGCAATGGCAACAGGTATGCGTATGTTATTTCCGATTTCCAGGTGTCGACGACGGATATTGCAGAAATGAGGGTGGACAGTGCCGTGTCGTTAACCCTGGTGCCGCTCGAGTCGGCTTCGCGCAGCAATGTGTATGTTGACTCTGTTTCGCTGAATGCTCCGGTGTTTGGCAAGGGTAGCGCTGTAGTTGCGGAGGTGTGGATGTGCAACGACGGCGACGAGGATCTTGAAAAGGTGCCTGTGAGTCTGTATATCAACGAGCGTCAGAGGGCCCTGTCGGCTGTGGATATGCCGGCCCGCGGAAGGGTGAAAGTGGAGATGCATTTTGTGGTCGACGAAACTGGAATAATGGACGGTCGTGTCGAGACCAACGACTATCCGGTGACGTTCGATGACAGATACTATTTTTCGATCAACGTGAGGGAGCAAACGCGTGGACTCGTTGTCGAAGGTGGGGCAGGGAATGCTTTCTTGGCCCGCTTGTTTGATGGTGACTCTGCTGTGAAAACGGTGACGGTGTCGTCTCGTGAGATGGATTTCAGCCGTATTGACGGTAACGAGTTCATAATTGTCGACGAACTGGAGACGCTGACAACGGGAATGGCGCAGTCGTTGCATACTTTCGCTGAACGGGGGGGGACGGTTGTTGTGGTGGTGGCAGACAATGCGGACGAAAAGAGCTATAACGAGGCGTTGGCTCTGTTTGATGCTCCACGGTTGGCTGGCCGAGTCCGAGGACGAGTGGCGTCGGCATCGTTGAATATGGACAACGAATTGTATAGAAATGTGTTTGACGGCAGAAACAGGGATATCGAGCTTCCTTCGGTTACCGACTATCACCGTATGGTTTGGTCGGCGTCGACCCTGCGCGAGCCCCTCATCACCCTTGTCAACGGTGATGACTATATCACCGTCACGAAATGCGGCAGGGGCCGTTTGTACCTCATTGCAGCGCCATTGCGTGACGAGCATACCGACTTTGTACGTCAGGCGCTGTTTGTGCCCACGCTATACAATATGGCGCTCTACAGCGTTCCGCCGTCGGCTCTGCAGGTAACGTTCGGACAGGAGGCTCCCTTGCTTATGACGGGAGATTACTCGTCGGCCGAGGGGACTGTACGCATGAGGAAAACGAGTCCTAAGGATGCGGATTACGAAGAGATTCCGGACATACGGCAGGTCGGTGGCGGATGCATGCTTTTTGTGCAAGGCGCAATGGATGGGGCGGGCAATTACCGTGTCGACGTTGACGGTGAACCGCAAGAGGGTGTTTCGTTCAACTATTCGCGTTTGGAATCGCAGATGCAGTTTCTCGGCAGTGACGGGTTGCAAAAGATGCTCGAAGACTACAACCTTAAACAGTGCGGCGTTGTGCGCAATGCAGAGAAACCTCTTGATACTTACATCAAGGAGCAGAATAATGGACGAGGGCTGTGGCGCTGGTGCCTGCTGATAGGGCTTCTGATGCTTGCTGCCGAGGTGGCGTTGGTAAGGATAAAAGGTAAGGGTTAAATGGCTTCGCAGCCATTGAGGCTGTGTGGCGGTAAAAATATAAAACAGTTTAAGATGTTTCTTGTAGCGCAACATATAGAGAAAAGTTATGGCACATATAAAGCCTTGGACGATGTGTGTCTTGAGGTTAGGGAGGGCAGCATATTCGGTCTGTTAGGCCCGAACGGTGCTGGAAAGACTACGCTGATTCGCATCATAAACCGTATCAGCAGGGCCGACAAAGGGGAAATATTGCTTGAGAACCGTCAGATGACGGACCGCGATGTGCAACAGATAGGATATCTGCCTGAGGAACGTGGTCTTTACAGAAAGATGAAGGTGGGCGAGCAGGCTGTGTATCTCGCGCAGCTGAAGGGGCTTGCGCGTAGAGATGCCGAGCGAAGGCTGATGGAGTGGTTCGACAAGTTTGAGATAGGAGGTTGGTGGAACCGCAGGGTAGAGGAACTGTCGAAGGGAATGCAGCAGAAAATACAGTTTATCGTCACTGTGCTTCACGAGCCGCGGCTTCTGATATTCGACGAGCCGTTCAGCGGATTCGACCCCCTTAATGCTACGCTGCTGAAGAACGAGATCTTGCAGTTGAAGGAGAAGGGCGCGACAGTGATTTTTTCAACCCACAATATGGCGTCGGTTGAGGAACTGTGTGACGATATTGCCCTCATCAACAGGTCGAAAGTTGTACTTGGGGGCAGCGTCGATGAGATACGCCGCTCATATAGCCGCAACATATATCAAGTGGAGATTGAAGGCAGTCCGGAAGGACTGCAGTTGCCGTCGTGGTGCCGGCAGATTGAGGCATGCGACGGGCACAGCCTGAAACTGTCGCTGGGAGAAGGGAAGAGGTCGAACGACCTGCTCGGTGTGTTGCTGCCGCAGTGCAACATCCTTTCGTTCAGTGAGGTGCTGCCGTCGATGAACGACATATTTATTGCCAACGTGAAGAAAGGAGGTGACGATGAATAAGATATTGCTTGTGATAAGGCGTGAGTACATGACGAGGGTGCGAAAGCCTTCGTTCTGGATTTTGACGATAGTGGTGCCCATACTGCTTGGAGCGCTATATGCAATACCTGTGTACATAGCCATGAAACCGGTGGAGAAGTCGGTTGTGCTTGTCGCCGACGAGTCGGGAATGTTCGGCGGCCTGGACCGCAACGACACGCTACGAGCCGACAGCCGCTTTGTATCGTCGGACAATATAGCATATCGCTATGCCGCCACTTTCGACTATGCCTGTCGCACCATGGACAGCGACGATGGCGTGGATGCGATACTGTACATCCGCAAGCGTGCCAGCGACGCGATACCGACCGACGCGTGCCTATACTACCGCAGCGACTTGCCGTCGCAGCAAGTGCGCTACGACGTGGACCGGCAACTGCAACGCATACTGCGCAATAGGCTTCTGCAGGCGCACGGGATTAGCGACGACGAATATGCGCTGATTACCAATACGAGGATAAACCTCCGCACAGAGGACATGGAGACGGGCAGGGAGGCTTTTCTTGAGGTGAAGAGCGGACTCGGCATAGTGCTGGCAATGCTGATATACCTGGTTATATTCATGTTTGGAGCACAGGTGATGCGAGGAGTGGTGGAGGAGAAGTCGAGCCGCATTATCGAGGTGATAGTCTGCTCGGTAAAACCGTTTCAGCTCATGATGGGTAAGGTCGTGGGTATTGCCATGGTCGGCTTTACGCAGTTCCTGCTGTGGGTAGTGCTTACAGGCGTCGCCGTTGTCGGCATTCAGGCTGTCAACAGCGACCTTTTTGGTGTGGCAGCCCAGAAGCATGAGATTACGGAGCTTGCCACGAAGGGCTACGACGCTACGCTTCAGATGCAACAGGCAGACCAGATGGCAGGTCTGCCGCAGGTTGTAGAAGGAATAGCTTCGATCGATTTCGGAGTGGTTGTTCCAGTGTTCCTCTTTTTCTTTGTGTTTGGCTATTTGCTATATGCGACACTCTTTGCGGCGGCCGGAGCCATGAGCGACAACGACACAGACACGCAGCTCTTCTCGCTGCCACTTACCATCCCGCTACTGATAACGCTGCTGCTTATGCCGGCAATGATCAATTCGCCGTCGGGAGTCCTGAGCCAGGTGCTGTCGCTGATACCATTCACGTCGCCCGTGGCGATGATGCTGCGAGTTCCGTTTGGAGTGCCCACATGGCAGGTGGCTCTGTCGATAGTGCTGATTGTGGTAACGATACCGCTGTGTACATGGCTGTCAGCCTATATCTACCGTCGTTCCATACTGCGTTATAATCTTTTGGCCAAATTGCATCTGGGACGAAAAGAGGGAAGAAAAACTGGGCGTTAAAAATAATTTTTTTTGTTTGCAAAAAAGTTTGTATTTTTACGCCCAGTAAAAAATGAGTAAAAAACGTTGGATATTAAGGAAAGATTATGAAATAGAGGTTGTTGAAAAACTTGCGGATTCTTTGGGCGTGGACAAAATTATTGCCACGCTGCTTGTAGAACGTGGTGTGACTACTTTCGAGGAAGCGAAAAATTTCTTCCGTCCGAGTTTAGACCAGCTTCACGATCCATTCTTGATGAAAGATATGGACCGTGCCATTGCACGCATAAACGAGGCGGTACGCAAGAAGGAGCGTATGATGATATATGGGGATTATGACGTCGACGGGACGTCGGCGGTGGCCTTGGTCTATTCGTACTTCCACACCCTGCATTACAACATCGACTTCTATATTCCTGATCGCGATACCGAAGGATATGGAATATCCTTCCAAGGTATCGACTACGCCAAACGTACTGGCGTAAAATTGATTATTGCCCTCGACTGCGGCATCAAAGCTGTCGAGCAGGCTGAATATGCAAACAAGTATGGCATAGACATCATTGTCGGCGACCATCACCTTCCGGGCGAGACGCTGCCCAACTGTTGTGCTGTGCTCGACCCCAAACGCAGCGACTGTCCTTATCCATACAAAGAACTGTCGGGGTGCGGTATAGGTTTCAAGATAGTGGAAGCCTATATGGAAGAAAAAATCGGAGTAAGGCTGTGCGACTCGGGAAAGGAGCTGAACAGCAACCAACAGAAAAATATGGAGATGCTAAAACTCAAGTTGCTGAGGTATCTCGACTTGGTGGCGGTAAGCATTGCGTCGGACATCGTTCCTATGACGGGAGAGAACAGGGTGTTGGCAGCATTCGGATTGAGGGTTATCAACACCTGTCCGCGTCCGGGACTCGAAGCCATATTGACCTACGGCCATATAGAACCACGATCGAAGGAAGAAAGGGCCGTAAGTCCGGAGAAGGATTCGTACTTCGTCAAGGATTTGAACATAAGTGATTTGATATTTCTTGTAGGACCACGTATCAATGCGGCAGGACGTATACACAGTGCATTCGACTCTGTGCGCCTGATGCTTGCCGAGAACCTTGAGGAAGCATCGAAACTTGCCGAAGAAATCAACAATTACAATACAGAACGTAAAGACCTTGACACACAAGCGACAGAGGAGGCCAAACGTAGACTTGAGAGCGATCCGATGCTGGCGCAACGCCATTCGATAGTGCTGTATGGCGAAGGGTGGCATCGTGGAGTAGTGGGGATAGTGGCGTCGCGTCTGGTGGAGTCGTATTACAGGCCGACAATTGTTCTGACGCGTTCTACGGACGACCTATATGTTGGTTCGGCTCGCAGCATCAAAGAGTTCGATATTCATGCGGCATTGGAGGAGTGTAGCGAGTTGCTCGAACATTTCGGAGGCCACAAGAGCGCTGCAGGGGTTTCGCTCAGACCAGAGAATTTTGAGCGTTTTGTGGAGCGTTTTGAGGAAATAGTGAGTCGCACGATGCCGGCTGAGGCCACTGCACCGGAAATAGAGATAGACGCTGAGGTGCGTTTTTCGGACATCACGCCTAAGTTTATGCGAATACTGAAGCAGTTCTCGCCATTCGGTCCGGACAACATGGTCCCGATTTTTGTTACCCGCCACTTGGAAAGCAATCCGCTTCAGCCGCCGCGTGTGGTCGGTTCGAACCACCTCAAGTTCTCGGTGCTCTCGTCCGACAGCCCTAATGCTTATCCAGCCATCGGCTTCCAGCTTGGCGAATACTACAACAAAGTCAGCCGGCAGGAAATGTTCGACATTTGCTACCAGCTTGAGGAAAATTTCTGGCGAGGCAAGACAGAAACACAGCTCAACGTGAAGGACATAAAGTTTGACG
>CAMOFI010000061.1 GCA_946613135.1 uncultured Bacteroidales bacterium | reverse complement strand
TCTGCGACACAGGCTCGTTGTTCTCGTCATATTCGTAGCGCCATTCCTGCATCTTCTTGCCCGAGCGGTCGAAGACCACTTTTTTGTCTACATTGTTGCCCGCATAGGTGAACACCTCGCGTTTGAAGATGTTGCCGGCGGCATCGTTCAGCGAGCGTTGCACCAGGCGGCCTTGAGCGTCGAAACGCACCAGTGTGCGGCTCTCTATCTGACGTTCGGCATCTTCTACCCACATCTCTTTCAGTATGTTCTGCGCGTCGTATGAATAATACGTGCGGCCTATGATGTTCTCGTTGTTGTCAACAATCTGCTCTACCGTAGTGAGCCCGAACCCGTCGTGTTTGAAGCGCGAGCGGAATATCACGTCAGCTTCGGGGGTGACGTATGTCATGGTTTTGCGCCATCCTTTGCTGTTGTATGCTGTCTCGAGCCTTTCCAACAGGTCGCCTTCAGAGGTGACCCCATGAAAGTCAGTGCGAGCTTCGTATGTGGTCTTCGTCACGTTTTTCACTTTGCCGTGCAGTCCGTCGAGGGTTGCGTCCGAAGCTAAATTCTGGGCTGGCAACAAGGCCGTCAAACCCATAAAAACGGTGGCGAGAATGATGTTTTTGATTTTCATAACAGATTGTCTATTATTGTTTTTTGTTTTTATTTCAAATGTATTTTTTTGTGCTCTAACAACGCAAAAATACGAAAGTTGAGCGAAATGGCAAAAAAAATCGTATCTTTGCAAATTTAAAACAATAACGCATGTCTACGCAAAATATTATATTGCTATGCTTTATTTTGTACACGGCGCTGCTTTTTTTCGTGATGTGGCTTACTTCGCGCCGTGCTTCGGGCAACGATGCCTTTTTCCGTGCCGGGCGTAAATCGCCTTGGTTTGTCGTGGCTTATGGCATGCTGGGAGCCTCTCTTTCTGGAGTGACGTTCATGTCTGTTCCCGGTGGTGTCTATTATGGAGCCTTCACCTATATGCCCTTGGTGTTTGGTTACGTCATAGGCTATTTTGTCATCGCTTTCCTGCTCCTCCCGCTATACTATAGATTGAATCTCACCTCTATCTATTCTTATCTCGACCAGCGCTTTGGACGCAATTCTGAAAAAACAGGAGCCATTTTCTTCATCCTTTCACGTCTGCTCGGCTCGGCTTTGCGCATGTATCTTGTCGTTTTTGTTCTCTACGAGCTCGTGTTCCGCTCATGGGGCATCCCGTTCTGGATTCCCGCGGTGGTGTTCATAGCACTCATATTGCTCTACACGTTCAAGGGTGGACTGAAAACAGTGGTGTGGACCGACACCTTGCAGACCACATTCCTTTTGCTGGCTGCCGCTGCGACGGTGATAGTTATTCTTAAGAATCTAAATATCAGCATTCCCGAACTGCTCAGCGCCAGTGCTGCCGATGGCTATACACGTGTGTGGGAGACCGACATCAACCATCCTAAATACTATTGGAAACAGATAATCTCCGGTGCTTTCATTACCATCACGATGACTGGTCTCGACCAGGATATGATGCAGAAGAATTTGACATGCAAAACGTTGCGTGATGCGCAGAAGAATGTCATCACCTCCAGTTTCCTCTTCGTGGTTGTCAACCTGCTGTTTCTCACGCTTGGTGCAGGACTGATCTACTACGCTTCACAAACGGGTCTCGAACTCCCTGTCGGCTCCGACGGGCGTGTGCTGGGCGACAAAATATATCCAATGATAGCTCAGTCTATGGGCGGCTTTACTCTGGTGTGCTTCATCCTCGGCATGGTTGCTGCCGGCTATAGCAGTGCCGACGGCACGTTGACGGCACTGACCACCACTTTCTGCTACGACTTTCTCCATTTCGACAAGCGCATCAATCTCGACGAACAGCACCAGGTGCGTTACCGCAAAATGGTACATGTCGGGTTTGCAATGCTTTATCTGTTGGTGATAATTGCTTTCCGTCCATTCCACAACGACTCGCTCATCAACATCCTCTTCGATGTTGCCGGCTACACCTACGGCCCTCTGCTTGGACTTTATGCTTTCGGCTTGTTTACCAAATGGAGCGTGCGCGACCGCTGGGTACCTGTCGTGGCCATCGTCTGCCCTATACTGTGCTATCTGCTCAAAATCTATTCGGTACAACTTTTTGGCGGCTACCAGCTTGGTTTTGAACTGCTTCTCATCAATGGACTTCTCACCTTCCTCGGACTCGTAATCATAAGAAAGAGGCCCGAAGGAAGCCAACTCGGATAATTTAACACACAACTCATAATATGATTCTCAAACGTCACTTATCAGTCTTTCTGCTGCTTGTCATGGCTTGCGCCGCATTAGTGTCATGCAGCCAATATAAGGTCTATTCCGTCAAGGACAACCCGTCGCTAAAACTTGGCGGTGGTGTGCTGTATGCTCTGCCTCAGACGCAGCTGTGCATTGCTGTGACTGTCGAGCGGCGCGACCTCTCCAATGCCCCATACAGTGCCTACGCCATCGACTACCTTGGCATCGACCCCGACAATGTCGACACCTCGTTCCGTATTGTCGACATCGACGTCAGCGGCCACAATATAGCCGACCCCGACCACTTCTATTATGTAAAGGTGCGTCGCGGCTCTGTCTCGGTCGACGACAACCACCTGCTCCTTGCCATAGGTATGGATGCTCTTGCAGACAAACGTCAGCAGGCAGGCGACGATTCGCGTTCGTCGCGTTTCACGTCGAACGACGTGCCTCCCGAATACAACCTCTACGACCGTGCCGACACGCTCTATACACGTTTCGACAGGCCTGGACATCCTTCGCTGGTCACCACTCGCAAGGATGTGCGCAACACCAAGCAGCGTGCTGCTGCCGCAGCCGAACGCCTCGAGGAGGTGCAGACAAAAAAACAGGAACTGCTCAATGGCGAATATGAAGGTTCGTATGGTTCGGAATCGGTCCAATACCTTTACTCGCAACTTGAACGTCAGGAACGCGAAATCGTCGCTTCGTTCTGCGGCACTGTACGTCGCGAAACTGTCAAGTTCTATATCGACCCTGTAATGAAACGCAAGGAGGACTTTGTCGACACCGTTGTCTGGTTCTCATCGCGTTTCGGATTCTCGCACGACACCAGCAACCTCGTCGACGGAGCCTTTCCTATAGTGTGTGTTGTCCATAGCGACAATATGATGCGTCCTGCCAACCGCTTTGTGCGCTACCATACTTCTGGCGTGACATCCAACAGTGCTGCCGGCCACACGGGAAAAGCCGCTTCCAAGTTCCGCTCACGCAAAAGTTTCCGCTATCGTGTCCCCGAGATGGCTAATGTTAAAGTCTATACTCCGGCCATTTCCGCGAGTCGCATGGTGCCTCTGTCGCAACTGGGACTTATCGTCGAGCTGCCACGGTTCAGCATCAATGCCGTTTTCGACCCTCAAACCCATGACTTGATGAAGCTGGAGCGTCGCCAGACATCTACAATGACTTTTTGAAAACCAACAAATAACCACTGCCAGCATGAATTTCGATGTATTGGTTCTTGGCTCTGGAGCAGCAACACCAACCTATAACCGCCACTGCAGTGCACAGCTCCTCTCGCTCTGTGGTTCGCAGGTGCTTGTCGATTGTGGCGAAGGAACCCAAAACCAGATCCGCAAATATCATAAGAAAATACAGTCGATCCGCACAATATTCATATCCCACCTTCATGGCGACCACTTCTTCGGCTTGCCGGGTCTTCTATCCACTATGCATCTCTGTGGACGCACCGAACCCCTCACAGTCTATGCCCCCAAGGGTGCAAAAGCTGTTATCGACCTGCTTTTCGAAGTGTCGGGTACCGAAGTGCGTTACGAGCTGGTCATCAACGAAATCGACGTTGACGACGTGACTACAATCCATTGTGACAAGCATTTCAGCGTCAAAGCCTTCCCGCTCAACCATTCCATCACCACCTTCGGATTCCTCTTCGAAGAAAACAACATTCTTCTCAACCTTCGGCCCCATGCCCGTTCCCAATACAATATGACCAACGACGACTGCATAAGGGTAAAGCAAGGCGAAGATCTTACCCTCGACGATGGCAGCGTCATCCCTAACAGCAAGCTCACATTGCCGCCACGCCTGCCGCGGCGCTATGCCTACTGCTGCGACACGGCCTACGACGAGTCGTTGATCCCCATCGTCGAAGGTGTCGACATGCTGTGTATGGAAAGCACTTTCGACAACAGCCTTTCCTCGCTTGCCGAGGAGCGCTGCCACTGCACTGCCTTGCAGGCGGCAACCATAGCCGCCAAGGCACGGGTCCGCCGGCTGGTGCTGACACATTTCTCGGCACGCTATACCGACATAGCCCCTCTGCTTGCCGAGGCTCAGACCATGTTTGCCGACACATGCTGCGCCACCGATGGAGCTGTTTTCCAGCTTGTCAACCAGCAAGCAATGCCTGAATAATTACGATAACGAGAACGAAAAACAATTCACAACACTCAATGTCCGATCTGCTTTTACAACTAAACGAAGCCCAGCGCGAAGCCGCTGCCTGCACAGAAGGTCCGGTAATGATCATTGCCGGAGCAGGAAGCGGCAAGACACGCACACTGACATACCGTATTGCCCACCTTGTGGAACAGGGTGTCGACGCATTCAATATCCTGGCCCTCACCTTCACCAACAAAGCTGCTGCCGAAATGAAGGAACGTATCATGAAACTTGTAGGCAGCGAAGCACGCAACCTGTGGATGGGCACGTTCCACTCTATCTTTGCCCGCATCCTGCGTGCCGAGGCCGGCAAACTGGGCTATATCAACACCTTCACTATATACGACAACGACGACAGCAAGTCGGCTATCAGGCAGATCGTCAAGGCAATGAACCTCGACCCTAAGGTCTACAACCCAGGCTATGTCCTAAGCCGCATCTCTATGGCCAAGAGCAGCCTGATAGGCCCTGAGGACTACTGTGCCAACCCCGAAATACAACAGACCGACCAGACCGCCAAGAAACCAATGATTGGCGAGATCTACAAGCTCTACAACCGTCGCCTGCGCACCTCTATGGCTATGGATTTCGACGACCTCCTGTTCAATACCAATATCCTGCTGCGCGACTTCCCCGATGTGTTGCTCAAATACCAGAACCGGTTCCGTTACATCCTCGTCGACGAATATCAGGACACCAACTTCGCCCAGTACTTGATTGTCAAGAAACTGGCGGCAAGATTCCAGAATATCTGTGTCGTTGGCGACGACGCGCAGAGCATCTATGCCTTCCGTGGAGCAAACATTCAGAACATCTTCAACTTCAAACGCGACTATCCGTCGGTACACCTCTTCAAACTCGAGCAGAACTATCGCAGCACCAAGAATATTGTCAATGCTGCAAATTCTATCATATCCAACAATAAGGAACAGATCCAGAAGGAGATATGGACAGACAACGGCACGGGCAACCTAATCAACCTCATGCAGTGCAGCGACGAGCGCGACGAGGGCAATAAGGTGTGCGAGTCGATCCTCGACGCCCATATCGGCGACAACCGCCCGTTCCGCGATTTCGCCATCCTCTATCGCACCAATATTCAGAGCCGTGCCATCGAGGAGGCCCTGCGCCGTCAGAATGTGCCCTATCGCATCTATGCCGGCATATCGTTCTATGGACGCAAGGAAATCAAGGATGTGCTCTCCTATCTGCGCCTCGTGGTCAACAACCACGACGACGAGTCGCTTGTGCGCATCATCAACCTCCCTGCACGCGGCATCGGCAACACCACGCTCGACAGGCTTCGGCTGGCGGCTGCCGACAACGATGTCAGCATCTGGACTGTCATGGAGAACCTGCCTTCGTTCGGGCTGGGCATCAACAGAGGCGTCATGGCCAAGATTGACGAGTTCATGACAATGATAAAGCTCTTCTCATCGCACGTATACGACACCAATGCCTACGACCTTGCCAAACGCGTGGTCAATGCGTCAGGTCTTGTCACTATGCTGCGCAACGACGACGACCCAGACAATGCCAACCGCATAGAGAACATCGAAGAGCTCCTTAACGGTATTCAGGAGTATTGCGAGCGCGAAGAGACCATCACCCCCGATGCCGACTCGATCGACGACGCCGAGCTGCCTGTACAGTCCGGGTTCAAGACGCTCGACATGTTCCTGCAGCAGGTACTTCTGCTCACCTCCGAGGACAAGGACGACGAAAAGGATGCCGACAAGGTGTCGCTGATGACCATCCACGCCGCCAAAGGACTTGAATTTCCCTACGTCTATGTTGTAGGCATGGAAGAAAACCTTTTCCCGTCGATGCTCTCCATCTCATCGCGTCAGGATCTCGAAGAGGAGCGCCGCCTTTTCTATGTCGCCGTCACGCGTGCCGAGGTGCAGCTGACGCTCTCTTATGCCTCCATGAGGTTCCAGTATGGCAACATGTCCTATCAAGAGCTGAGCCGTTTTGTCGACGAAATCGACGACCG
The DNA here is from genome assembly GCA_946613135.1 of uncultured Bacteroidales bacterium. Classification (GTDB taxonomy): domain Bacteria; phylum Bacteroidota; class Bacteroidia; order Bacteroidales; family P3; genus Colimorpha. Next base: position 3,555 of record CAMOFI010000061.1, on the reverse strand, counting down.
ATACCTCATTGTGTCGCGCCAAAAGTCAGCATTCCCCAAGGCGGGCACCATGCCGCGCAGCCGCATGGGCATGTCGCCCAGAGAGACTTTTGTGCGCAAGCCTGCCCAAAAGTCAGATGCGCCTGCCGCCACCTTTGTCCGCAAACCGTCGGGACCTGTCATGGGCAATACGCCTGCCGAGATCAATGCCATACAGGCAGGCATGACCGTCATGCACTCCAAGTTTGGCAAAGGCAAGGTGCTCTCTGTCGAAGGGGCAGGCGACAGCCGTAAGGCAATCATATTCTTCGACAATGTGGGACAGAAACAGTTGATGCTCAAGTTCGCCAAGCTCTCAATCGTAGAGGGCTGAGGCAGGGCTGGCTTACGCTTAGGCGTAGACGAGATAGCTTAGCTTGTCGTCGTCGAAGGTCTCGTTGGCGAGGTCACGTATCTCGTTGGCGGTGACGGCTTCGATGTCGCGCTGCATTTCCTCGAGAGTGTCAACATGTCCGAATGTCAGGCAGCTTTTGCCGATAGCCTGCATCTCGTTCAACGATAGCTCGTTGTTTATTGCCATCTGACCTATATACTGCTGCTGGGCGGCATGTAGCTGAGTGGTGGTGAGCAGCTGTTCGCGAAAGCGGAAAAGCTCGTTCCTTATCAGCTCGAGGCATCTGTCGTGTGCGTCGCTGTCGATTCCGGCATAAATATAGAACAGACCGGCGTCGCTGAATGGTGCGTATTGCGATTCGATGGTATAGCAGAAGCCGTACTTTTCGCGTATGGCCACATTCAGCCGCGAGTTCATCGCCGGCCCTCCGATGATGTTGTTGAGCAGCGAGAAAGCGACTTTCCGGTCGTCGTAGGTGTCTACTGCGGGACATCCTGCCATGATGTGCATCTGGTGCGTGTGCCGCTTTATGCTCAAGTCGAAATGGCGGTATTGTGGCGCCACAGAGCGGTCGGCTGACGACGTCTTTTGTCCGTAGTCGCCGAAGTAGCGTTCGCAGAGGTGCACCACCTTCTTGAAATCGGCATTGCCCACTATCGAAATGACCATCCTGTCGGTGGTGTAGTTGCTGTTCAGGAAGTTGCGTATGCTGTCCGAGTTGAAGGCCTTGACGTTCTTTCTGGTGCCTAATATGTTGTGTGCCAACGGATGCCCTTCGAAGATGTATTCTTCAAAGTCGTCGTAAATCAGGTCTGCGGGGGTGTCTTTGTATGAATTGATCTCTTCGAGTACCACATCTTTCTCTTTCTCAATTTCTTTCTTCGGAAATGTGGAGTGGAATATTATGTCGGCAAACAGTTCGAGGCAGCGTTCCAGGTGTATCGACAGCGAAGAGGCATAGATGCATGTCTCCTCTTTGGTGGTGAAGGCGTTGAGTTCGCCTCCCACGCCGTCGATGCGGTTCAGTATGTGATAGGCGCGGCGGTGTTCGGTGCCTTTGAATATGGAATGCTCAATGAAGTGGGCCATGCCTTCATCGCTCCCTTTTTCGTCGCGCGAGCCTATGTTGATATACACGCCCGAATGGGTCACTATCGAATTGTTCTGTCTGAAAACTATTTTTATTCCGTTCTTGAGTGTATGGTATTGGTACATTTCGTGTCGATAGATAAAGTAGTCTATTCTTTTTCTGTTTGCGTCTTGGTATCTTGGAAGGCCTCCTCTTTGCGTTTGTGCCACACTGTCAGCAGACAGAGAAAGAGCACCGAGAAGACGCATCCGGCAAGGGTCTCGAGGGTGTCTTCCGATACGAACGATATCAGCACTATGCATACAAATGCCGTAGCGGCAGGCAGTTGCAGCAGCTTCTCTTTGCGGAAAGCGCGCACAAAGGCTGTCGCTATGATGGCAAAGCCTACAATTCCGAAAGCAACGAGGAATGTAAGGTATTGGTTGTGTGCATGCTTCTTTGTTCCCTCAAGTGGCGAGCCGCTGTTTGCGAGCTCAAGGTGGCATGCGTCGACAACGTCGCCGGTGCCCACTCCCGCCAACGGGTGGTGGCAGAACACGCGCCATGCGTTGTGCCACAGCTCGAACCGTTGCAGCATCGTAAATCCTTTGACGGCACCTGTCTTGTGGTAGCATTCATATTCGAACAGCATCACATAATACATCTTTTCTATTGTCGTCCCGTTGATGTACAATGGGTTGGCTATGCCTTTCTCGATGGCGTCGACATCGTTGTCGCTGAGCAGCTGCATTCCTGCACTGTCCTTGGTGGTGCCGAGTCCGTTGAGGTAGCGTATAAGGGTGGGGTAGACGCTGTAGCCGTTGGGAGTCAGCGAGTCGAGGTCCATGCTGCTGCGTTTGCTCCACTCCTGTTCCATCTCTTTCCGGCAGATGTAGTGGTTTATGATGTTGCCGTTTTCTATCAGTCCGTCGTCCTTGTGGGTGTATGCGTTGCCGTTTGCCGTGGTGGCGACGAGGGGTTGGGTGGCGAGAGGTATCATATCGTAGTAGCGGTGTATCATCGAGATGGTCACTATCGCTGCTGTCAGCGTCATGGCCACGAGCACCAGGGTGGCGGTGAGGCGGATGCCCCGGTGGCGTATGCGCTTCCAGAATGCCGTCAGGATCACTGCCGAGCATACGAACATGATGACGATGGCGGTATACGACCTCAGTTTCAGCAGGAAGTCGATGAACGATATGAGCACAGCCACTACTGTCCAGAAAAGCCAGTCGCAGGCTTTCAGACCTTTAACTCCTTTTGTATGCGACAGGTGGCTGTAGCGGCGTGTCAGGAACCATACCGACAGGATGATGGCAAGACAAATATTCAGTGAGAAACGGATGTGTGAGATGAAAGGTATTATGTCGCGGTAGGGGAGGTCGTCGATCGTGGCGAGGCGTATGCGTCCTATGATTGTGGCGGTAAACACTGTCGCCACAAAGGTGAAGAACAGCCACTCGAGCTGGCGGCGGTTCAGCGGCTGCGATGTCAGCACCACGAGGGGGATGGCTATGAGAGGCAGCTTCTTGAAGATGTCGCTCCATCCGTAGGAAAGGTTTTCGCTTGGTATCATCCACAGCAGATGTACCGCCATCAGCACCACAAAGGACGTCAGCAGCGGATTTTTGCGCAGACGGCCGTCGTTGCAGAACTTGCGGCGCATATCCCATTCGAGAGCCCAGTTCACGGCGAGCAGTATCTCCATGCCGCTCATCATGAATTTGCTTACCGACTGTGCACCTACAAGGACAAACAGCAGCACGAAATACACGGCATGATGAATGGTGAGCCTCATCGAGACTTTGCCGTCGGAGTCGGCAACCTGCGGGAAATATGTTTGAAAAAAAGACAAGTAGGGGTTGGAGGGTTTGAGGGTTTGAGGGTTAAAGGGTTTGAGGGTTAAAGGGTTTGAGGGTTTGGGGGTTTGAGGGTTGGAGGGTTGGAGGGTTGGAGGGTTGGAGGGTTAGAGGGTTAGAGGGTTTGGGGGGTTGGAGGGTTAGAGGGTTTAAGGGTTTGAGGGTTGGAAGGTTTGAGGGTTTGAGGGTTGGAGGGTTGGAGGGTTTGAGGGTTTGAGGGTTTGAGGGTTGGAGGGTTGGAGGGTTGGAGGGTT
>CAMOFI010000060.1 GCA_946613135.1 uncultured Bacteroidales bacterium | reverse complement strand
TGCCGCCATGTCGCGTGCTTCCTTGATATTGTCTTCGATAGAGCAGTATGTCCAACTGCCGTATCGGCCAATACTATACACGTTATCCTTCGACAGTTCATGTTTTATTCTCTCTATGCTTTTGGTGGATTTTTCGTTGATGTGCACGTAGGCTGGTGCCATAACTACAAATGAATGCGAGAGTAGCTTCTCGTCCTTCACAATCGAGGTCTTTCTCAAATCATTCATTACTGTCTCCAGCAGTGAATCCTCGTCCTCGATGGGCATTCCCATCGGATATCCTATTTCAATGTAAAGCGACATCCTGTCTGTGCCCATGATATTGTCATAGAAACCCACACGATAGAATTTCAGTTCTTTGTCAGGGAAATAAATCCAATGAGTGTCGGTATTTGACCCTTTGCGGTCGAATCCGAGATTCAGAACAGCGACTTTATTACATGTGAATGTGTCGTAAGGTACTTCAATCCCGCATATCTCCGCAAATGTATTGAACGGCATTGTCGAGACAAGATTGTCGAACTTATAGTCCCCTTTGTCAGTGTATACTGTCTTGGTCTTTTTGTCAATACGCAGCACGGACTCGTTCAGATGCAGGTGGTGTTCGTCCAAGTTCAGATTGGATGCAATGGAGTTGACATAGTCTATTGCTCCTTTTTTAGAATATGCAAAAGTAGCATTGTAAGATGCGTTGCTCCCTTTTCTGAAGTTGTGTATTATATCGGCCATGTCGGCTTTTGGGAAAAAACGACCCATAGCCGACTTGTCAAGTTTGTCAAGGTCGCAGGCATAGAGCTTCTCGTTGTATGGAATTAGGAATTTTTCGGCAATACCCGATCCGTATCGGCTATAGACCATGTCTTTAAACGTTTTGCCTGTCGCGGCATCGCCAGTGTTGGCATCGTAGAGGGCAACAAGACATTCCAGAAACTCGTCGAAAGGCAACTGATGGATGTTCTTCTGGAACGGAAAATCAATCATCCTGCCTTTATAGTATATCTTTGTGTTTTTGACTACATTGATAACATTCTCCGGACGTATCTTGCGGTAAACCATATCCTTTATTTCCTGATCTTGGAAATGAAAGAAATGTCCCGAATAGTCCCACACAAAGCCATCCTGATAAATCGTCTTGCAATAGCCTCCAATCGAGTCGGATTGCTCTATTATAAGATAGTCGTTCTTTGTAAACAAAGCATACGAAAGCCCTGAAATTCCGGCACCAATGATTATGTCCATATTATTTGCTGATTCCGGTAATGATCAGTTCTATTTTTGTGTCTCTGAAAGCTTGATGTTTGTTCAGTGCGGCTGCAGCCGAACGCTTAATCTCGTTCTGTGTCATACCTGCAATGGTTATCTGCTCCGGACTCAACCCATGGGCCACAAAGAACTCTTTCACACTCTGTGCTCTAGCGATCGAAAGCTTCTGGTCTGCTTCGATATCTACTGCATATGATTGTACATATCCCTTTATCTGGAAAGTCACCTCGGGATGACCTTTAAACATCTGCATGTAGTTCAGCAGCGATGTGTCGCTTTCGGGTAGAAGGTTGGCATCGTCGTCGAAATAAATGTCGGCTATCGGGAATACAGTGCCTTTTTCTGTTTTGTTCATGATGAACCTCATCAGGGTGTCATCCTTGAAAATATTTGAGTTGAACTCCTTGAATACAGAGAAATATCCGTTCTTCTTGGCATACAGTGCATAGTTGAAACCGGGAACGAACTTTATCTTTCCACCTCTGAATGACGGATTCTTGGCAATAGGACGATTGTCTGTGTTCTTCTCTAATATCAATAGGTCTACGTCAATGTTCTTTTTTGCTACTGGATCGTAGAATACTACCAAAGGCTCAAACGATTCTACTTGTATCGACACCTTGATAGTGTGTCCGTCACCTTTGCTGCTCTTGTTGTCAAGGACTATGTAGTACACCTCGCCTTTGCGTACAGGAATTGATTTAAGGAACTCTTCACTCTCGTTTGGTCCTATGAACAGTTTCTTGCCCGTTATGTTCATTCCCATTGTTGCAGTGGTCATGCGGCGACTGCGCGGTTTGTCTTTCACGTTGCCCTTGTTGTCCTTTGGTGTGGCTGCATATATACCCGTCGTGTCTTTTTTTGCAAGACTCGATGCAAGTGGTTTTATCTTGTTTTGAATCAAGTGGTTGCTGAAGTATATATCAGTGTATCTGTATACCATGAAGTCATAGTCGTCCCACTCGCTGTTTGGCGTAATGCTTACCTCAAGGTTGCCACTATAAGGCACCGTAAATTTATACCATGTCGAATTGTGCTCGAATTCGAAAGCATGAGGGTTGTTTGCATCGCGCATCACTTCGAGTTGTCTGCCGGCACCTTGTGGAGCTGTCGTTGGTCCGAAAGGTACATCAGGCTGAATTTCAACGGCAAAAAGACAATCGTTGCTGTTTGCTGGCAGCGTGACATTTTCTTGGACCGGTTTGACGGGTTTTTTGTTCTTGTTTTTGTTCTTGTTGTTTTGTGCCATTGCATTTCCGGCACCGAATAATAGTGCGGCAGCAATTATCGACAATACTATTGTTTGTTTCATAATGTTCACTTATTATATAATAGTTAGTCAAATGCAAAAATAGCATTTTTTTTTCTTTTAACAATGTTTTGCGGAACTAAAATTTCAATATCTATTTTATCTACTGAACAACAATATGTTGCAGATGTTGCTGTCTGTGTGCTATGGTCACGATGTGATAAAAAAACAAATATAATTTATTTGTATTCTATTAAAAATTGAGAATTAAAGCGTTGTGTTAGATAAATAAAAAAATAGGTTTTTGCATGTGGACAAATGACTTTTTATTCATATCTTTGCACAAGATAATTTATATTAATCAATAAATCTAAAGAATTATGGTAGTAGAAGTTAATGATCAAAATTTTGCTGAAATAAAACAGTCAAACCTTCCTATACTGCTCGATATCGGAGCAACATGGTGCGGACCCTGCAAGGCTTTGGCTCCTATTGTCGAAGAAATTGCAGCCGAATACGATGGTAAGGCTATGGTTTGTAAAGTGGATGTTGACGAAGCTCCTGGAATTGCTTCTGAATTCCGTGTCCGCAATGTGCCTACCGTTCTGTTTATCAAGAATGGAACAGCTGTAGATAAATCGGTTGGCCTTGTCGCAAAAGCCACTCTCGTCGACAAACTCAATGCTTTGATGTGATTGTTGTCGTCGAAACCCTTAAAGTTGAAAGTTGATGTTAGTTTCTTGTTTCCAGCTAATCTCAACTTTCAATTTTTAGTTTTGTACGCCCACCCCATTATGGGTATTGTCTACCTTTAACTGTTGTCTGCCAGGTGTCGTTTCAAGAAATAGAGAAATATAAGTCCATCGATTTTTTCGCCCGCCAAGTTGTGGAAGGTTTCATCACGGGCCTTCACAAAAGCCCGTTCCACGGCTTTTCTGTCGAATTTGCCGAGCATAGGCTCTATAATAGTGGCGAGTCGACAAAAAACATCGACTGGAAACTCTATGGGCGCACCGACAAGCTGTTTGTCAAACGCTTCGAAGAAGAGACCAACCTGCGCTGCCAGCTGCTTATAGATCAGTCGTCCTCGATGTATTTCCCTCTGGAACGACACGCAAAGTTCCAGCAACCTAACAAAATCACCTTTTCGGTATATGCAGCTGCTCTTCTTTCTGAACTCCTTGTCCGCCAGCGCGATGCGTTCGGGCTGTCTCTCTTTTCAGACAAAGTTGACCTGCAAACCGAGGTGCGTTCCAGCGTAACACACCAACACTATATCTTCTCTTTGCTCGAAAAGATACTCGCTCCGGTAAGTGCCGAAACTCTGCAGCATCGGGGCAGCGCAGTGGCTGAAACGCTCCATCTTTTGGCGGAGAAAATGCACCGCCGTTCGCTTGTGGTGATTTTTACCGACGCTTTTGTCGGCGAGGGGAATGAAGAGCCCTTGTTCGATGCTCTGAGACATCTGCGCCATTGCAAGCACGAAGTGCTTCTCTTCCACACCTTCGACCGCGACAAGGAGCTGGAACTCAACTATGGCAACAAACCATATCTCTTCATCGATATGGAGACAGACAAGCGTGTGAAAATGTTCCCTAACGAGTTCGCCGAACGCTACAGGAACGAGATGACGAGGCAGACGGAACTCGTCAAACAACATGCCATGCAATATAATATAGACTATGTTCCCGTAGATGTAAATCTCGGATTCGAACAAGTCATGCTGCCTTTTGTTCTCAAACGTGCAAAACATTATTAAACACCATATACAATGAACTCATTTTGCAAATATCTATTCGTGTTTATGGCTGTCGGTCTGATTTCTGTGTCGTGCGAACGGGATGAACCCTATTCGGAGTCTGAGGATGGCAAGACTCGCTACACTGTCATCGGTGCTGTCCCTCAAATGGCATCTTCTCTGATTGCTTCGGCTACAGTATACGAATACAACAGTGGCGATATCCGTATTGACAGCAACGTTATCTCCAACCCATGCAGCGGCACGAAATATGTTTTTGAGTCTAACGAAGAGTCTACGCATCTTAAAATTAAGCTAATCTCCAAAGAAAACACATACCGTTGGGGTGACACAATCGTGATGTTGAAACCTCGTCATAACGTAACAATCAAGATTTCTATCACCTCTCCAACGGCAATGAACGAACCTAAACTGTAATGCCATGAACAAAAGATATCTTCAGATCGTCATCCTTTTGCTGCTTTCAGCTGTCACTTTTTCGTGCAGCAAAAAAGAAGGCAAAATCAGCGCCAAACATAGGCTCGACAATGTCGTCGCCATCGAATCGCGCTACATCGGCAACGAACAAATCTATACAACAGGAACCTATTCCTCCGAAGACTGGCATTGGGACGGAAACGAAGCCTATAGAATCGACTATGGTGGACCGGGAGCTTATTCGGAGATTTTTTTCTACGACAACCGCCACCGTATCGCGAAAACCACTGTGCCGGCATTCGGTATCGTGTCTGAATTCCATTACGATGGACGAATGCTGGAACATGTCGACTATCTTAAAGACGGCTCATTATACAGCACTGTTTTGTTCGTTCACGACGACAAGCAACTGACCGAAATTATTCGTACCACCTTTGTCGCCGACAGCGTCGTCAGCCGCATCAGTTCCTCTCTTATCTCCTCGTTTTGGGGACGTTGTGATGTAGGACAACTGGCTCAGCAGACCCGCCGGACCAATAGTCCGAAGCAAACACAGTCCGAACACTTCCAGCTTACATGGAGCAATAATAATGTTGTGGCTATCAGATGCTCTGATGGCGTAGAGGCATACGACATCTCAGTGACATACGACGATAAGAAGAACCCATATAGCCAATTGTTTGGATATCATGACATGAATATCGAAGTCGGTAATTTTAAAATGATGTCTGAAAACAACATTACTCGTATCGTTATGCCATACAAAAACTATGGCAACACCACGTTCGATTTCAAATACGTGTATGACGATGAAGACTATCCGTCTCAGCGTACAATGAGCTACTCTTTTCCAGTAATCAATACCGATACATGGGAGGAAGTGAGCGCCCGCTGTGAATTTACTGAAATATACAGTTATTTGAAATAGAAAGTATTATATCATCTATTTAAAGTTTGAATTCAAGTGCCGATTTTTGAATCCTCATCAATAGCCTCTGTTGCCATCCACCGTGTCGGCAACAAGCAGACCGACGAGGGGTATATCCTCTCAGACAAGACACAAAACCTCACCGAACAGCTTCAGGACTTGCTCGTCAGCTATTTCATCACACCCTTCAAAGCTGAGGAATACTACACTTTATACGACGAAAACAATCTCGAGTTGAATGAGATATATAGTATCGCAGCCTGCATCTTTGCCGACCCCGACTCGTTCCTTGAGCAGTCGCAGCGGGCTGCTCGCCATCTCTACGACGCCTGCACTCATCCCAATATTAAAAACGGTGACTTCTTTGTCGTTTATTTCAAAGAATGCCAGCTCAATGGAGTGACCATGGATGCCGTAGGACTGTTCAAGTCGGAAAACAAAACACAATTCCTTAAAGTACGCCACGACGAAGAAGAGTGGAGTAGGGAGGAGGGCAGTCGTAGCGCATCGGCTGTGTTCGCTATGGATGTCGACAAGGGAATAGACATCAACAAGCTCGACAAAGGCGCTATTATCTTTAACACCGAAGCCGACAAAGGCTATGTTGTGAGCGTCGTAGACAGCACAAACCGTGGCGTCGACGCAGTTTATTGGAAGGACAACTTCTTGCACATACAACAGCGACAGGACGAGTATTTCAACACTCATCAGGTCATGCAGGTGTACAAGAAATTCGTTACCGACGAGTTTCCCGACAAATTTGAAAACGTGCACAAGGCCGACCAGGCAGACATGCTCAACAGAAGCGTCGATTTCTTTAAGCACAACGACAGCTTCGATATGGACGACTTTACTCGCGACGTGATTGGACAGCCCGAAATCATCGACAGTTTCCGCCAATACAGCGAACAATACCAGCAAGAAAACGACATTCAGCTGCCTCAGTCGTTCGACATCAGCGAAGGTGCCGTCAAAAAACAGGCCCGCTCCTACAAGAGTGTCATTAAGCTCGACAAGAATTTCCATATCTATGTCCACGGCGACCGCAAGCTTATCGAACAGGGTGAAGACGAAAAAGGCAAGTTTTACAAGGTGTATTATAACGAAGAGACATGAAAAAAACAACAATTCGATCAAGGCTTTCTTTTTTGGCAGGTGCAATGCTTGCTCTCCTGATTTCTGTGACGGCGTGCGGCTGCAAGTCGCACAAGAATGTCATCGTCAATGCACAGGCCGATTTCGCCACCAACGATGTGTGGCAACTCACCGAAATGAACGGCAGGGAAGTCTCGCTCCAAAAAGGACAAAAAATCCCTACCATTCAGTTCAATACTGAAGCTGGTACTTTTTCGGGCAATAACGGATGCAACCGTTATTTCGGCTCTTTCAAGGATATGGGCAATGGACAGATGGCTCTCGCCGACTTCAACTCAACCAAAATGGCTTGCCCCGAGGCAATACACAAACTTGAAAGCAAATTCATGGAGCTCTTGCAGCGTTGCAACCGCTACGAAATAGGCCAGTACAAACTGCAGCTCAAGAACGGCGATAGAGCCCTTCTCACGTTCGAAAAAATGCAATAACCGCTATCCCTGCCATGTCTCGCCGCACGCTTTTTGTGGATGTTCTCCTGCCGCTTCATCTGCCCGACACCTATACCTATCGTGTTCCGTTCGAATACAATGATGTAATAAAGGTAGGACAGCGTGTGGTGGTACAGTTCGGCACAAAAAGGATGTACTCGGCCCTCGTCCGTCGCATCCACGAAAATGTGCCGCAATACCGCACCAAATATATCGTCTCCATTCTTGACCTCAATCCTATTGTCTCTCAGCGCCAGCTCCTTTTCTGGGAGTGGATATCGGCCTACTATATGTGCTATCCAGGCGATGTGATGGCAGTAGCTTTGCCGTCGGCATTCCGCCTCTCCAGCGAGTCCTATATCGTAATCCACCCCGACTTCGACGGCGACTATGGCAGCCTTGGCGAAGACGAGATTCGTATTCTCGACGTACTCTCGCGCAAAGGCAAGCTCGAAATCGGCGAAATCTCAGACATTACAGGTTACCAGAAAATAATGCCACTCGTCAAGTCTATGATAGAGCGGCATATCATCCTAATGGACGAAGAACTGCGGCAGCGTTTCACACCACAACGAGCCACATGGCTCTCGCTTGCCGATACTTACCGCGACGAGCAGCAGCTGAAACAGCTCTTCGACTCCCTGCAGCAGAAGCAGTCTACACACAAACAGCTCCTTCTGCTTATGCAATTCTTGCAGTTGAGTTCCTTTGGGAAAAACGAAGTCAAGAAAAAAATCCTCACAGACAACAAACAGCTCTCGACCTCGGCTCTCGACACACTCGTCAAAAAAGGCGTCATCGTCGCTACCCAGCGCGAAGAAAGCCGTCTGCAGGAATATGCCTCAACGGCCGACGTTGCCGACATACAGCTCTCCGACGAGCAACAACGTGCGTTCGACACTATTGTCGCAAGCGACAAGGCCGTCAACCTGCTGCACGGTGTCACCTCGAGCGGCAAAACGGAAGTGTACATTCGCCTTATCGCCCATACGTTGAAGCAAGGCCGACAGGTTCTTTTCCTTTTGCCCGAAATTGCTCTTACAGCGCAGATAATCAACCGCCTCCGTAAGTATTTCGGCTCCTCTGTGGGAGTGTACCATTCGCGCTTCAACAATCATGAACGGGCCGAGGTGTGGCAGCGCACTATGGATGACTCCGACAACGGCTACAAGATTCTCCTCGGTGCCCGCTCTGCCGTATTCTTGCCATTTCATAACCTCGGTCTTGTCATCGTCGACGAGGAGCATGACAGCAGCTACAAGCAGAACGACCCTGCACCTCGCTATAATGGACGCGATTGTGCCATCTATCTTGCCCACTCATGGGGTGCCCCTACGGTGCTGGGGTCTGCTACCCCGTCGGTGGAAAGCTATTTCAACGCCACTAACGGCAAGTATGGCCTCGCCATGATGACTCATCGCTATGGCGGCACCCTCATGCCCGAAGTGCTCTGCGTCGACATGAAGGATGCCCAACGCAAACAAGAGGTTAGGATGAATTTCTCGCAGTTTCTGCTTGGATATATCAAAGAAGCTCTTTCTCGCAACGAACAGGTTATACTATTTCAGAACCGACGTGGTTTCTCCTTGCGCCTCGAATGCGACGTGTGCCACTGGATCCCTCAATGCAAGCACTGCGACGTTTCGCTCGTCTACCACAAGTCGACCAATAGCCTCCGCTGCCACTATTGTGGTTATTCCATACCGGTTCCAAGTGAGTGTCCGGCATGCCACTCCACCACACTAAAAATGCGAGGGTTCGGCACTGAGCGTATCGAGGACGACCTCGCTATTCTCTTTCCCGATGCACGCATTGCTCGCATGGACTTAGACTCCACTTCGCAGAAAAACAAATATATAAGCATCATCAATGACTTCGAAGACCACAAAATAGATATCCTCGTGGGAACACAAATGGTCACCAAAGGACTTGATTTTGACAATGTCAGTGTCGTCGGCATTCTGTCTGCCGACAATCTCATCTCTTTCCCCGACTTTCGCGCCTACGAACGAAGCTTCCAACAGATGACACAAGTGAGCGGACGCGCCGGACGACGAGGCAAAGAGGGCAAAGTCATCATCCAGACCTACCAGCCATATCATCAGGCCATTCGCGACGCAATGGCAAACGACTATGAATCTATGTACAAGAGCCAGATTGTCGAACGTCGCGTTTTCAAATATCCACCATACTACAAACTTGTCGAGATAACAATAAAGCATCAGGATGAATCAGTTGTCAACGAGGCGGCTGCAAAATATGCCAATATGCTCCGACAGCAGTTTGACTCGCGCGTCATGGGCCCGGAATATCCAAGTGTGGCTCGCATTAGAAACATGTATCTCAAACGTATAATGGTCCGTTTTGCCATCGGCGAAGCTATAGGCGAAGGCAAACGCATCATCATGCATCTGGCTGACCAACTGCTCAAAGACAAATCCTTCGCCCGGATAAAAATAGTTTTCGATGCCGATCCGCAATAATTCAGTCCAATCCGGTTTGATCTTTTCGCTTTGTCCTTGTTCTTGTGACTAAAGTCTTTCTTCTTTTTGTTAAAAAACGTATTTGTTTTAGTTTTTTTTGTATCTTTGCATTTTCTGTTAAAAAATAATAAAACTATAAATATATGATAGCAAAAGAATTACTCAATCCACGTAGCATCGTGATATGCGGTGCTTCGTCCGATGTCCACAAACCTGGCGGCAAATCGCTCAAGAACCTCCTTGAAAGTCCATTCAAAGGCCAGGTATATGCCGTTAACCCTAAAGAAACTGAAGTTCAGGGCGTGAAATGCTACGCCAAGGTCGACGACCTGCCGCAGGTCGACTGCGCCATCC
>CAMOFI010000059.1 GCA_946613135.1 uncultured Bacteroidales bacterium | reverse complement strand
CCGCTCTTCGCAATCTCTTCATCGCTAAGGCTGTGGAACACACCCTCTGAAATCATGGCAGCGCCATAGTTGATACCCATCAATTTGCGCTTTACGATGCATGAAATCACCATATTGACAATCTTTTCGACGGTAATCTCAGTCTTGTTGAAAAACTCGGGAATGATGACCATCGGATAGTGGCATGCTCCGGCAATGCCAAGAGCCAAATGACCGGCCGAACGACCCATAGCACTGACCACAAACCAGTTCTCGCTGGTGCGGGCATCCTCCATAACAGCGGTGGCCAGCACGCATCCCTGTGCTTTGGCACTGTTGTAGCCAAAGGTGGGGCTGCTGTTTGGCAGCGGCAGGTCGTTGTCGATGGTTTTGGGCACATGGATGTTGGCAATGGGATAATGCTTGCTCTCGAGGAACTTGGCAATGCGGTTTGCCGTAGAGGCCGTATCGTCGCCACCTACGGTGACAAGCAGCTTGATATCGTTGTCGGTGAACAGCTTAAGGTTGAAACGTTTCTCGAAATCCTCATCGGTAGGTTTGAAACGGCTCATTTTCAATATTGAACCGCCCTTGTTGAATATCTCGTCTGCTGTGAGGAAATCGAGGTCCTGCATACGGGGCTTGTCGGTAAACAGTGCCGAATAGCCGCCATGGAGACCTATGACTCGGAAACCGTCACGGAGAAACGTTTTTGCAACCGAGGCCACTACTGTATTCATTCCGGGGGCAGGACCGCCACCTGTCAAAATTGCTATACTTTTGCTCATATCTTTATTATTTGTTATTGAATTTCGCTTTGTTTGCCCAACAATCTTATTTGTTTGCTGATTTTGATATAGGTGATTTCTATAAAATTGCCCCGAGAAAGCGAGCTCTTAATAGCCCTGCACCCGCAGCGTGGGAGGCTTCAAGCATATACAACTCAGTGCACAAGAGGCTCGCATTCTATTTAGCGAATTGATAGAACCCATCTATATTCAACCATTTGGCGTTGCAAAAGTACTACTTTTTTCTTGCACGACAAAACGTTTGGCGAAAAAATTCTTTTCTGCTGTTCCATGCATTGGACCCACTCAAAAAAAATAAAAAAATCGCACCTGAATTTCAATCTATTAGAAAAAATTTGCATTTTTTTTTGCCATGTTTGTAGTTTTTGGTGGGCGAGGTGCGTTTTATAGTCAAAAGCACTTCACAAAAGGACTTGAAAAAACAGAAAAAAATCAAATAATCTAAACACACCAAAAAAAATCAAAATGAAAAAAACATTCTTCTTCGCTCTTGCAGCTGTTATGATGCTCGGTATGGCATCCTGTTCAAAAGAAAACGTCGAACCCGTCAACAACAACACGAACGTCGACCTTTCCGCCAACGCAATCAAGGCTAACGAAAGCAACAACTTCGCCAATACCCAGTGGACTGCCAACGTCGACACCGTTCTCGACATCGCTGCCATCTACGGCATCAACGACACCAACATCGACCTCCAGCTGCCCATCAGCACCACTTTCACTCTCGACTTCAACGCCACTGGCGACACCCTGGCTCTCTCAATCTCCGCTTTTGACAGCTCTGAAGTTATCTTCGTTACCGCCGACGGCGAGAGCATGACTATCAACTTCGCTTTCAACTACGACAACACAACCAACATCGGAACCATGGTAGGTACCGTAAACGAAATCCTTAACGGCGACCCCGTAACCATCACCCTCAACTTCGTCTATGATGTGACCAACAACACGATGACAGTTACCTCTCCCCTCCAGGGCGACCCCAACGATCCCGTTGCAACCACCTTCCTCGGATTTTTCCAGACCTTGGTTTTCAGCCTTGTCTAAAACAGATAACCCATCAGAATAAAAAAAGGAACTCGCACGAGTTCCTTTTTTTTGTGCAATAATTCAATAAAATGAGTAACTTTGCAGACATGAAAGAATTGATTTTTGCCACAAACAACAAACATAAGCTACAAGAAGTCAGCGAGATGCTCAACAACACCGTTGTCATCAAAAGTCTGGCGGAAATAGGTTTGAATGGCGACATACCCGAAACAGCCGACACTCTCGAAGGCAATGCCCTCCAAAAAGCACAATGGGTTTATGAACGTACCGGAAAGGACTGCTTTGCTGACGACACAGGCCTCGAAGTCGATGCCCTCGACGGCAGGCCAGGTGTCTACTCGGCACGCTATGCCGGCGAGCACTGCTCGTTCGACGACAATATCAACAAGATGCTCGCCGAGATGAAAGACAAGACCAACCGTAAGGCACGCTTCCGCACAGTGATATGCCTCATCGAAAACGGTACTCCGCGCTATTTCGAAGGCCGTGTGGACGGTCAAATCCTTACAGAACGCTATGGCAAAGAAGGTTTCGGTTACGACCCCATCTTTATGCCCGACCGTTTTGCCGTAAGCTTCGCCGAAATGCCACTCGAAGTGAAAAACCACATAAGCCACCGCGGACATGCCGTTGCCAAACTGGTGGAATATCTGAAAAAGACAACAAACTAACGCATTAGACATTGAAATACATCAAAGTATACCCCACCGAGGTGATTCAAGGATTCACCGACACATCGATGTTCGTACTGATGCTCTACGACCCGATGGGCAACCGCAAAGTGCCTGTAATGATTGGCGAGCATGAAGCCGAAATGATAATCCTTGAGCAGGAACGCCGTCAGGCTCGCCGGCCAATGACCTACGAGCTGATTCTTTCCATCCTCGACGCTTTCGCCTTGACTCTCAAACTTGTACGCATCGACCGATTCGACGAAGGCATATTCTACGCCACCCTTGTGGTCAGCGACGGTTTCAACGAGAAGAATATCGATGCGCGTGCCAGCGATGCCGTGGTACTGGCTCTGCACCAGTCGGTCGACATAGAAATGGCCGAACAGGTTGTACAGGACACCAGCTTCACCCCCCAGGACAACGACATAGAACTCGGCACAACGCTGTCGTCGTCCGAAACCATCGAAGACTTAGAAGAAGAACTGCGGCAGTGCGAAGAAAACGAGGATTACGAACAAGCGGAAGAAATCATGAAGAAAATCGACAAAATGAGAAAGGAATAGACTATGATGAACAAGATTAATGAAGCCGCAGAGATGCTGCGAAACCATACAGGCCATCGTCCTCGCACGGGCATAGTTCTTGGCAGCGGACTCGGCAAACTGGCCGACAGTATAGCCAATCAAGATGTCATCAGCTACAACGAAATACCACACTTCAAGACAAGCACCGCCATCGGCCATAAAGGCAACCTCATTTTCGGCACCCTTGCCAACACAGAAGTCGTTGCCATGCAAGGACGTTTCCATTTCTACGAAGGCTATAGCATGCAGGAAGTCACCTTTCCGGTGCGCGTCATGCGGATGCTTGGCGTCGAGCGGCTGCTGGTGTCGAATGCCGCCGGAGGACTCAACCCCGATTTCAACGTCGGCGACCTGATGATTATCACCGACCATATCAACTTCATGCCCAATCCGCTTATTGGCAAAAACCTGGACCAATTCGGACCCCGTTTCCCGGATATGACGACAGTCTATAGCAAAAGTCTTCGCAGTGTCGCCCACAAAACAGCCGCCACTTTGGGACTGGAGCTGCGCGAAGGTGTTTATGTGGCCGAGACAGGACCCACCTACGAGACTCCTGCCGAATACCGCATGTTCCGCATGATGGGCGGCGACGCCGTCGGCATGTCGACAGTGCCCGAAGTGATTGTGGCACGCCATAGCGGCATGGAGGTGTTCGGCATGAGCGTGATAACGAACTGTGCCAAAGACCTTGGCGACGACTGCCTCAACGACGGCGACGACGTGGTCAAAGCTGCCGACAAAGCCGCCGATGCCATGACCGAAATATTCAAAGCTCTTGTATAGGCACAGCTCCGATGGAGCGCGTGAAAGAGCAGTCCTAATGGACAAAACACATTTCTAAACCCCAAGACCCTTGAAACGCGCAATAGCCATAATCCTCTTGGCGGCATCAATTATCGCCGCACACAGCCAGACATCACAAACACTCAGTTTTGGCATCGATCCGGCACGCGACTCTGCCGCATTCGGATCTTTACGTCTACGCATGGACAGCATTCGTGCCCAGCGTCCTACCGTCGCACTGGTCCTCAGCGGCGGCGGCGCCAAAGGAGCAGCACATATCAGCGTGATACGCTATCTCGAGAAGGCCGGAATCCCCATCGACCTCGTAATGGGCACCAGCATTGGCGGACTGGTTGGCGGACTGTACGCCTGCGGCTATACGGGCGATGAGCTCGAAGCCATCATCAGCAATCAAGACTGGGACTATCTTCTTTTCGACTCTCATCCACGGCGTTTCGACGCCCTTCAGCAGAAGGAATACGACCGGCAGTTCCAGCTTAGCATCCCATATGGAACCTACAAATGGGACTTCCTCAAACCCGAAATCAGCCGCCGAAGCCCCCTACGCGACGGCATTGTGCAGGGACGCAACATCGAAGACCTACTGGCAAGCCTTACCGTCGGCTACGGCGGCGAAATCGACTTCCTGAAACTCCCCATCCCCTTTGTCTGCGTTGCCAGCGACATGATATCGGCCAAGCCGAAAATGTGGCATAGCGGCAGACTGGTCACCGCCCTGCGCAGCACCATGTCCATTCCAGGACTCTTCACCCCCGTCCGTACCGAAGGCATGGTACTTATGGACGGCTCCATGCGCAACAATTTCCCTGCCGACGTGGCTCGCAAGCTCGGCGCCGACATAATCATCGGTGTCGACATCTCTGCTCCCGCCCTCTCGGCCGGACAGATGAAAAACATGGTCGACGTTGTCTACCAGACTTCCGACATACTCGGTCGTGAAGCCTATAACGCCGCCATAAAAGCCACCGACATCTACATCCAGCCAGAATTGTCCGACTTCTCGCTGCTCTCGTTCGACAAGCAGAGCATCGCCACCATGCTCGACCGCGGACGGCAAGCCGTCGAAAAACATGCTGACGAGATAGCAGCGCTGAAACAGCGATTCGAAGGCTCTGACGTCATCCTGCTGCGCCACACCAAATTCAAGAAAGCCGTCAACCTGCACAGCCAGACAATAAAAATCAACAACATACAGTTCAACGGCATCAGCCCAAAAGAAGAGAAATACCTGCGACGAAGACTCGAGATTCTTTTCCTCCAGTCGAACAACACTCTCTTCCTTTCGCCCAACCACCGTCACAGCGAAAGCGTGATGCAGCTCCACATTATAGAGCTTGAGAATGCAGTGGCAGAAATGATGGGAACCAAGGCATTCGAAAAGGTCACCTATGAGATACTTGGCGACAGCGAGCCATACACGCTGCGTTTCAACTGCTACCGTGCTCCTCTCAACCTGTTCGGCGGAAGCGTACGTTTCGATGCCATCGACTTTGCGTCCATACTTACCCATATCGGCATCAATGCCAACAGGCTTACAGGTCCGCGCATCGACCTCAAGGCCCGCCTGGGACTCAACACCATAGTAGGCGGCGACATCATCATGCGCAGCGGACGAGGATTCGACATCGGCACCAACCTCTCGTTCCAGGCGGCACGCAACGGCTTCTTCCGCTCGGGCGGCGACGACTTCCGCATCGAATTCAACCGAGCCCGCGGCGACGTGTTCCTCTCGCTTGCCCCATGGCGCAAAATGAACATCAAGGTAGGACTGCGTGCCGACTATTTCTATCAGACATCGCTGCTCACCGGCACCACCACAACAACCGGACTGACACTCCAGTCAAACAGTTCCAACATATTTATCGGCCCCTATCTCAAAGAGCGTTTCGACTCTTTCGACCACCCATATTTTCCAACCCACGGAGCCTGCTTCAGTATCGACTACAACTGGTACCAGACTGCCCTGCTCCACGACCACGACGACTTCCATGCCCTACGCATCAGCTACAAGCACGCTTTCGGGTCGAAGCGTCTGACATTCATTCCTTTCATCGATGCTCGGTACGTGAGCCAGACTGTGACGCCCTACATCAATATGCTTTCGGTGAACGATGCCAACAGAATACTCGACCAGCAAATCACATTCGCCGGCATCAACACACCCTATTCCGTCATGCCGACAGTGGCGACTGTCGGACTCGACACTCGAGTGCGGATAGGCAAAAACCACTATCTCACGGCCACGGCACAAGCGCTTCACGAAGAGATGGACATCACGAAACCCCTGGACAAAGAGTCGGGCTATGCAACCTATTTAGGCTTTGCGCTCGAATATGCATACAACTCGATAATCGGGCCCTTACGTTTCAACATCCACTGGTCCGACCTCAGCAAGTCGTTTGGCGGCTATCTTGGTTTCGGTTTCGATTTCTAACATCAAGACAGACAGTCGGCAATGCGGCCAAGCACATCGAGCATCTGCGAGCGCGGACATCCGATGTTGAGCCTGAAACAGCATTCATAGTCATCCCCTCCGAATGTTGTGCCGTCATTAAGCACCACCCGAGCCTTATTCACCAACCTGTCAGCCAGTTCCTTATGAGGAATGCCATAGGCCGAGAAATCAAGCCAAGCCAAGTATGAAGCCTCTGGCAGCACGACTCTTACCATCGGCAAACGCTCTTTCAGGAACGTGTGGAGTGTATGCACGTTCTCATGCAAATAATCCAGCATCTGGCGCTGCCATTCCGCACCCTGTGCGAAGGCTGCTTCGGCTGCGACGAAGGCAAAGATGTTGCCCCCAGCCACTCCAAGAGCATCAAGCCAGCCGAAAAAGCGTTTCCGCAAGGCCTCGTCGCCTATGTAGCAAACCGAACTGCCCAATCCGGCAATGTTGAAAGTCTTGCTGGGCGCCATGAAGGTGATGCTGTGGCATGCAGCGGCATCCGACATGGTGCTATAACTCACGTGCTTGCCGCCTGGAAGAGTAAGGTCGGCATGGATTTCGTCGCTTATGACGAGAATACACTTCCGTTCGCAGATTTCGGCTATCCGGCTCAGCGTCTCCTTGCCCCACAGAGTACCTGCAGGATTGTGAGGATTGCTCATTATGAACACCTTGCAGCCGTCAGCCTTGCGTTCGAAATCGTCAAAGTCTATTTCGAAACGACCGTTCTCAATTTTCAGCGGACTACACACCACATCGCGTCCGCACCCCTTCGGCACGTTGAGGAAAGGCGGATAGACCGGCGTGGTGACCAGCACTTTGTCGCCAGGCTGCGTCAGGCATAGCAAGGCATAGCTGATGCCTGCCACGATGCCAGGAATGAAATGCAGGCTTTCCTTGGTCGTATGAACATTATAGTGTTTTGCAAGCCACGACGTTGCGGCCTGCCAATATCCTTCCGAGGGCATGGTATAGCCCAGCACTGGGTGGTCGAGGCGTTGCTTCAATGCGTCGATCACAAAGTCGGGCGAACGCCAGTCCATGTCGGCCACCCACATAGGGGTGAGGTCGTCACGGCCATACATGCCCTGCAAGGCGTCCCACTTGAAGCAATCCGTCCCACGACGGTCAATAGGTGTATCAAAATCGTATTGTTTCATATTTAGTTATTAACCTTTATTTTATAATCTTTAAGCATTTTCTTGTGCTCGTCGCTGACGCGGAAACTCTCGCAGGCCTTGCGTACTGTCATGCTGCGCAGTGGTTCGGGCAGTGCGGCGACGAGAGGGAATGTGGAATCCCATTGCTTGGCCAATGCCGTTGCAAGATACCAGGCCTGCATCATGGTGATATAGTACTCGTCGCGCCGTATGGCGATGACCCATTGCAAATGCGCGGGTTGGAAATCGTCGTCGAGGAAATGGCGAAGCAACATGCCGATACCGAAACGGACGGTGTACTCATGCCGGTCAGTCATCCATCGGCGGATGTGCGGCAGCAAGTCTGTGTGGTGCTTGGCAAAACAGGCTGGCGAGAGCTGGTCGCAAGTGGCCCAATTGTCAACATGGGGCAGAAAGGCCTCCACCTGCGCTACGCATCGGTCGAAGTTGCGCTCCCGCGCGATGACAAACGCGTGCAACTGATTTTCCTCAAAGCACTTGTGCGGCAAGGCAGAAAGGAACACATCCACGTCTTCTTCTTTCGCCATGTGCTTGGCCATCTCGCGTAGGGCCGGAGTTCGCACGCCGACAATGCTGTCCGGCGGCAGTGTAGGTATCAGTCGGCGCTGGAATTGGGCATAACGCTCGTCGCACAGTGCTTGCAGTTCGGCAGCGATATTCATGGTTTTATGGTTTTTAGCAGTTTGTTTCTTGTACAACGCACTCCGGCACTCAACTCTGTTGGCTCCAGCAATAGAAGGTTTTGGCGCAGCTCTCCAAGCAGTTCCGGGAAGGGGCAGGATAGCCTGTAGGCCAGCTTCATACAGAGCGAACGCACACCATAAGGCTCTGCGCCAAGCATCATGTGCCGAAAGCAGAAGTCGAGCAATTGCATATAGTATTCTGGTGGTTCGTCAACGAAAGGCCAATCGAGGCGTTCGAGCAGTGCCAGTGACAGGCGACGCAGCGAGGTGTCCGCTGTGGTGATTGCCAGCCGGATCAGCCCTTCCCTATGATCGGCTATGTAATCGCTGTCTTTTTTAGGAAGATGTGTCAGCGCCCACGCAGCATACACTGCATCGGTATTGTTGTCGCCTTGCAGGACGTCGAAAAGACTCTGGCGGAAGGCGGCATCGGTGTGGGCACGCTGGGCAATAGCCTTGATTTCATCTATATGCATAGTTGCCATAGTCCTATCTTTCAATATTAACCGCCGGCCAGCCGTAGTCCTGATAGTAGAGGTAGTGGAGGTTGTGACGCTTCAGGTAGTAGCGCAGCTGTTCGCGGCGGACGGCTTCCTGGACATCATGATTGGAGTGCATGTTCTGATAGACATCATAATACGAGCCGAAGATGCGGCGGGCGCTGGGTTCCCAGCCTGCACCGTCGACAGTCTGCTCGAACGATGTCACACGATATTTGCCATCTTTCAGCTCCAGCGACATCAGGCCGCTGTGGTTGCCGCCCGAGACGCACTTCAGCGTGTCGCCGCTCGGCGTGTACCAGAACACCCAGCAGTCGCACAACACAGGCACATAGTCTGAATCTGCCAGCTCGGAAGCGACGACAGCAATGGTTGGGATGCAGATTTCGCCCTTCAGGTAGTGTTCGCCAATTTCGTTCACCAGATAGTCGCCTATGGCGTCGCGCCGTGCCTGCTCGTCGCGGCTGATGGCGATGTGGCGTATGCAGTCGGCCTTGTGTCCGTCGAAATCCGACATCAGCCATTGACCGTCAACACGCTCCATATAAAGCTTGTGTTCCTCGACGTCATCCACTTCCGCATTCCCACATTCACGCACTGACGCACTCTCTTCGTTCTCCCATTTCTGTCGCACGATGATGGTGGCCACGGCGTGGTCCTTGTCGGTCAGTTCCACGGCGGTGACGGTATAGTCGGCGATGGTGCCGCCATTGCCGGTGACAAAGTAGTAGAGCCATTCGTGGTCCATAGCCTCGAATTCAGGCAGATAGTTAAACATTGTGTCCAACACGGCGTAGAAGTCAGCCGTCATATATCCGCGAGCCTCCTCGCGCAGTTCGTGGTCGGGGATATACTGGCAGAGCTCCCCTGCTCTTTTCTTCAGTTGTTCCTCGTTGTTTGTAGCACACGCCGCCAGCATTAGTGCGGCCAAAATAGTGACAGTCAATTTTTTCATATTTGTTATTTTGTTAATTTGTTAAGTAGCCAATCAAATATATTTGACATTTATGATAATTACAGGCGCAGGTCCCTGAGTAAAAATTTATTATTTATAAAAATTCCCGGTCTATTTATGGCAATTCCTGTTTAAAGAAAAAAAGCATCAAGTTTAAAAACAATAATTTATGGTTAATTCCTGGTCAATTTATGGTAATTCCTGTTTAAAAAAATTGAGTTTAATTTATCGGACAACTCAGCGGACTGGTGATTTCGCAACCGCGATTTGCTCCATTACCGTCGGTTCGCTGTTGCTCGTGCTGGCGCGCCAGCCATAGCTGGGCATAGCTGCAGGTGGCCTTGTATTGTCCGCCGCGACGTTCAATCTCCTCCACGGCGCGCCGCACCAGTTCGCTGGCAACGCCCTGCCCACGCAGTCGGTTGTCGACGTAAGTGTGGTTGATGACATAGACGCCATCCCGTTCGGGGAACGTTACCTCCCCTACCTCCTCGCCGCCCTCGACGGCGTAAATCCTGTTCTTTTCTGTTATGTATTCCATTGT
>CAMOFI010000058.1 GCA_946613135.1 uncultured Bacteroidales bacterium | reverse complement strand
TGGCAGGCAGGCTACGAATGGGACAACGACCAGGAACTGGGCCACTGGCTCTACCCCATCAAAAACAAAGAGACTGGCTACTGGGGCTACGTCAACTACAAAGGACAATGGGTGATAGAGCCTACCTTTGAAGATGCCAAACTCTTCATAAAAACATGGAACAACCGTGCCGCCCCAGCAAAGATGGACAGCCGCTGGGGATGCATCGACCATACAGGCCAATTCGTGGTAAAAAACATATACACAACCTCGGCCGAAGCCTACGAGGCCGGACGTAGATGGAGCGAGAAAAACAAGTTTTAGAAACAGCTGACGGGAAGCAGCGAACCCGACCGAAGACTACATTGATAGCACCGCATATCAACCGCTATCAAATGACATCTATAAAACAATAGCCCTATCAACATCATCTGTCAAGACAGCAAACGCCAATGGCAAACAATAGCATTTTAGAAATCAAAAACGCAACCATCGTTAATGAGGGGAGAATCCTGAACGGAAACGTGTACATCGACAAAGATACAATTATAAAGATTGACACGAGCGAAGCAGCCCTACGCTCTCCTCTATCCGCTTCCCGCTCTATTGATGCCACAGGGCTTATACTCATCCCCGGCGTAATCGACACTCACGTCCACTTCCGCGAACCCGGTCTTACCGAAAAAGCCGACATAAGCTCCGAAAGCCGCGCCGCTGTAGCCGGCGGAGTGACCTCATTTGTCGACATGCCAAATACCAAACCGCAGACCACCTCGATGGAACTGCTCGAAGAAAAAGCATCGCTGGCAAAAGAGAAAAGCATCGCCAACTACGGCTTCATGCTCGGTGCCACAAACAGCAACATCGACGATCTGCTCAAAGCCGACATCCACAAATATGCCGCAATCAAACTCTTTCTCGGCAGCAGCACAGGCGACATGCTCGTCAACAACCCGCAGGCGCTCGACAAACTGTTCTCCGAATCGAAGAAACTTATCGTGGCACATTGCGAAGAAGAAGACATAGTGCAGGCCAACCTGCGCAACTTCAAGATGGAGTGTGCCGGAACAGAACGCGAAACCGCTGCCCTACACCCTCAAATACGCACCACCGAAGCCTGCTACGTCAGCACCTACAAGGCTATCGAAAGGGCACGCAGATTCAACACCCGTCTGCACATTGCCCATATCAGCACTGCCACCGAACTCGACCTGCTGAGCAACCTCCCTCTCGAGCAAAAACACGTCACCGCTGAAGTGACTCCCAACCACCTGTGGTTCGACGAACGCGACTACGCCGACCTTGGCAACCTTATCAAGTGCAACCCCGCCATCAAACGCAACGAAGACAGGCTTGCCCTCTGGGCTGCACTGTACGACGGACTGATAGATACCATCGCCACCGACCACGCCCCTCACACTCTTCAGAGCAAGCAGCAACGCTACTTCGAAGCCCCCGGAGGTATTCCTTCCATCCAGCATTCGCTCACCATGATGCTCGAACCGCTCTTCAACAACAGCTACAACGACGACGAACAACGCGAATTCCGCGACACTTGGCTGCCTCTCATAGTCCGACTGATGTGCCACAATCCAGCCACTCTTTTCGGAATCAGTCAACGCGGATTCATCCGCGAAGGCTACAAAGCCGACCTCACGCTCATAAACCCCGACAGCAAAAACACCGTTACGAAAGACTCATTGCTCTACAAATGCGGATGGTCGCCCCTCGAAGGACAAACATTCCACAGCCGTGTGGAGATGACCTTCGTCAACGGACACATGGCCTACTCCGCCAACGACGGAATCTCAGAACAACACTACTCTGAACGACTTGAGTTTACAAAATAACCGGCAACAAACAACTATCGCATCATATTGCCACGCAGCCAACCACACAGACCACACTTCTTAAAAAAAATAAGCAAAATGAAAAAAACAATTAAACTTTTAGTTTTTACAGCAATATTTTCAGTCCTCGGCCTACACTTTGCCGCTGCACAAATCACGCAGATCAGCAGTACCCGACTGCCGGCCCAGGCACGCACGACTATACGCAACGCCTGGAACGGCGCTCCCATTGTCGACGCCTGGCGCAACAAAGAAGGCCGACGCGTCGAATATAAGGCATCTGTCGAAGACGGTTCCACCATCAAGTTCAACGCCAACGGCCAATGGATAGAAATCAGAAGCTATGGCGGCGTTCCAACAATGCTGCTGCCAAAAGCGATGCTGGCCCATATAGACAAATACTATGAAGGACAGCTTATTGTATGGGTAGCGAAAACACCAAAACGCTACAGAATAGAACTCGCCAACGGCACGAAACTCGAATTCAACGCCAAAGGCATATTCCAGGCTTTCCTCTAAACAACTGCGTCTAACGTGCGAAATGCTAATTTGAAGAGTTCCATCATCATATTGAAGTCCACCCTTGGACGCCTGCCACTCTATTATTGCTATCTCGAAGAAGCCTTGGGACGCGGACAGGACTATGTCTCGTCAGCAGCCATTGCCGACAGCCTCTCCATCAATCCTGTACAGGTGCGCAAAGACCTCGCCAGCGTCAGCAGTGTTCCCGGCCGTCCAAAACTCGGATTCAAAACCGACCAGCTGTTCAACGACATCAAGAGCTACCTCGGCTACGACAACTATGACGAGGCTGTTCTTGTCGGAGTGGGCAATCTGGGACGCGTACTTCTGCAATACAACGGTTTCATAAACTACGGTCTCGAAATCTTAGCCGGATTCGACATCGCTCCCACGGCACGCAAAATTGCCGGCAAGGCAATACTGCCCATGTCCAAGATCGAGTCATTCGTCAAACGGCTGAAAATCAAAATAGCCATTATCGCCGTTCCCGCTGATGCCGCCCAACAGGTAGCCGACATCCTTGTCGCCTGTGGCGTGCAGGCCATCTGGAACTTCGCCCCGACCTCGCTTTCTCTGCCTTCCAACATTCTCATAAAAAACGAGAACCTCGCAGCCTCGCTTGCAGCCCTGACCACCGAGCTGCGACGCAGGAAATGAATGTGGCCACCGTCGGATGCAGCAGTAGACAATGGTCATTCCTCAACACAGAAAGGATTAGAATTCTATCGGCGCATGCCAAACATGACCGTCAGCACCGATGCAGCAAGCCCATAGTACATCGGATCTGCCGGCAAATGCATGATACCGGCAGCAAGCATCATCACAGTTCCCGTAACCATACTTGCCGTTATGGCTTCAGCCTTGAAACGTCCAGGCAACCACAACGCAATGCTGAGCGGCAACAGAAGCGCCGCAGCCCTCAGTCCGAGCGACAGAAAGCCTAAATCGTTGATAAAGGTTCCCTGCATAAAATGTGACGCGATTATGCCTACAATCAGCAAAGCAACGATACTCAGACGCGTCTGCAACAACATGTCCATACGCAGCGTGCGTTTTGCAAGCATAGCGATATTGCCGTACACATCACGGCACAATATTGTGGCCGCTCCGAGCACAAGGCCGCTGCCGCATCCAAGTATATTGACAAGCAACGTGCCTAACGCTATGCCACCCAGCCACGCTGGCAAATGACTGATGATGAACGTCGGAAACGCCTGCAACGAATTGCCTATAACCCCTACCCCCTCGGGCACGGCAGCTCCTGCCGACTGCAGTGCAGCATACTCGTCTGCCGTAATATAGTGCCCTCGCATATACATACCCACAAGGGTACAGGCTGCGCCAATGAATGGAATAAGCGCTGCACAGTATAAAGCTCCACGGCGTGCTTTGGGTGTCGACGCTGCCGACCATATAGCCTGGGCGTAAGTCTGCGTACATACCACCCCAAGCGTCAGCGACAGACAGCCGCCGAGGTCTTTCAGCGGCCCACGCGCCAAAAGCGAGCCATAGCGCATATGGACTTCTTCGGCTCCTTCTATGCCGTTGAGCGACGCCAACAAAGGCCCTTCATACACCTGTCCTATGCTATGGTGGATGCCCACAAGTCCTCCTCCTATGCGCCATACAGCAATTCCAGCCACGAGCGAACTGACATACAACAGCACAAGTTTCACAATGCCGCCGGCACCGGCACTCCTGATGCCACCAAACAGCACCAGCATTGCTATCAGCACTGCCGAAACAATCAGCGACATTACATTTCCGGTATTGAACATGCTTACTATCAATGCAGACGACGAAAGCAGCTGCGAAGTGATACTAATGAAAATTCCTATAAGGAACAGTATCGAGCCAACAGTTTCAGCCTTACGTCCAAACTGTTGGCGCACCACCTCCATAAGCGTAGTGCAGCCACTGCTGCGCAATGGCCCTGCATAGACCAACCCCAGCACCAAAGCTCCTAATGCCGCTCCTATAGTGAACCACCATGCCGACAAGCCATATGAAAAAGCCAGTTGCGCTGTGCCTATCGTCGACTGTCCTCCGACAAGTGTACCCAGAATAGCCCCACACACCATCCAACTTCCCGACTGTCCACCGCTGGTAAAGCTACGGGCATCCTTCACCTTTCTGCCCGATATGACACTCACCGTCAAAAGCAGTCCTACGGTGAGTACTATTCCTATATAATGTATTATTGTAAGCATTTCGTTAGTTATTGAAGTTCTGCAAGTTCTGCTGAAGGACTGTTCTAAAAGCACTTGGACCCAGCATGTCATTGTAACGGCAACGGACTTGTTTTATTGCAAACAGACACCAAAAACGCAACAAAAGCGAAGCTGGCAGCATGCACAATGACTTGTCAAATGCCTTGAATTTGCTTTTGAAGCCATCAAAATGCACTTCAGTAATTTTAATTGATAATTTTTTATCGAATTATTTGTGCCTTTCATTTTTATTAGTACCTTTGCAAACACCTTGACAAAGGTCAACTGTCCAAATCAAACTGAAAACAAATAAGATAATTTAAAGATTTATATAATGGAACACACTAAATATCGTACAGAAAGCGACCTTTTGGGTTCACATGAAGTCCCCGAAGAGGCTTATTATGGTGTACAAACTACACGCGCTATCGAAAATTTCCACATCAGCGGACATCTGCTATGCGACTACCACAACTTCATTCGCGGTATGGCTATCACAAAAAAAGCCGCTGCCATGGCCAACGTCGAAGTCGGCATGATCACATCCGAACAAGGCGAAGCCATCATTTGGGCTTGCGACCAGCTGATTGACGGCAAATACCACGACCAGTTCCCAATCGACATGATACAAGGCGGTGCAGGAACAAGCACCAATATGGCTGCCAACGAAGTAATCGCCAACCTTGCTCTCGAACGGATGGGCCACAAAAAAGGCGAATACCAATTCTGTTCGCCCAACGATGTCGTCAACGCCTCGCAAAGCACCAACGACGCCTACCCCTGTGCCATCCACATGGCCATGTGTCTCGAACACCTGGAGTTCATGCCTCGCCTTGAGAAAATGATCGAGTCGCTCGACAAAAAAAGCCAGGAATTCGCACACGTCATCAAGATGGGGCGCACACAGCTCCAGGATGCCGTTCCCATGACTCTCGGACAGACCTTTGGCGGTTTTGCCGCTTCTCTGCGCGGCGAGCTGCACAACCTTCGCAACGCCGCCGACGAATTCCTTATCGTCAATATGGGTGCCACGGCCATCGGTACCGGCATCTGCTCCAAGCCAGGCTACAGCGACGCATGCATCAAAGCGCTCCGCAAAATTACTGGTTGGAACATCAGCCTTGCCGACAACCTTATCGAAGCCACAAGTGCCACCAGCTGCATGATACAATACAGCAGCGCCATGAAACGTCTCGCCATCAAAATCAACAAGATGTGCAACGACCTGCGCCTTCTCAGCTCTGGTCCGCGATGCGGCCTCAACGAGATCCACCTGCCCGAACGGCAGCCCGGCAGCAGCATCATGCCTGGCAAAGTGAACCCCGTCATCCCCGAAGTGATGAACCAAGTCTGCTACAAGGTCATCGGCAACGACATGACTATCAGTTTCGCCAGCGACAATGGACAACTCGAACTCAACGTCATGGAACCCGTCATAGCCTACACCCTCTTCGAAAGCATCCACCTGCTCGAAAACGGACTCGACACTCTCCGCACACTCTGCATCGACGGCATCCGCGCCAACGAGGAACGTTGCCGCCAACTCGTAGAACACAGCATCGGCATCGTCACCATGCTCAACCCCATTATTGGCTACAAACAAAGCACCAAGATCGCTAAAGAAGCTTCCGAAACCGGACGCGGTGTTTACGAACTCGTACTCGAACACGGACTACTGACCAAAGAACAGCTCGACAAAATCCTGCTGCCCGAAAATATGCTCAAACCTGTCGATATACAACTATAACTGTCATTAACTGCTGTTCTGGACATCCCCTCTTCCACAAAACTAACAACAACTTCCACAACTCAGTCCTACGACTGTACTCAACAGACTATCATTCAGTCCATAACAGCAGCAAAGACTTTATAGTATCGACATATTTGGGCTCCAAAGCCAATCATAGGAACGCCTCCCAAAAAGGCTTCCTATGATTTGGTATTTGTTTAGAAACCAACTGACAACGAATAAAAGTATTCTTTTAGAAGACACTTATATAATTTAAACCTTACTCTCAAACCTTTACAGAGTTAGTACGAAATGTCCGAAATAAAAATCAAAAAAGGCCTTGACATACACATAAAAGGCTCTGCTGCACCGACAGTTGCGCTTGCCGACTGTGACTACTATGCAGTCAAGCCGACCGACTATGTCGGCCTGGTGCCTCGATTGCTGGTGGCCGAAGGCGACAGCGTAAAAGCTGGGACTCCTCTCTTTGAGGACAAAGCAAACCCCGGTATTCCTTTTGTATCGCCCATAGACGGCACCGTAAAAGCCATAGTGCGTGGCGACAAACGTGCTCTTCTCGCCGTTGTCGTTTCGGCAAGTGAAGCAAACAACAATAACAGCAGCACTGAACTACAATACACCGATTCCGACAATGTGCGTCATATAATGCAACAGTCCGGACTATGGACCCTCCTGAGGCAACGTCCTTTTGGCATCGTACCTCCGGCATCCGCAACGTCCAAAGGAGTATTCATCAGTGCTTTTGACAGTTCGCCACTACCTGTCGACATGACTTTTGCACTCACTGGACGCGACAAGGACTTCCAGACTGGCATCGACGTCCTGCACACCCTTGCCGGCAAAGTGGTCATGTCGCTCGACGCCAACAGCCAGCGCAACTCGTTCCTGGCACATGTTGCCAATGCCGACATTCACTTTGTCAATGGGCCCCATCCTGCAGGCCTGGTGGGAACACTGATTGCCAAGACAGACCCTATCAACAAGGGCGAAACCGTGTGGACAGTCAACGCCCAGGACGTGGCGACAATCGGACACTATTTTTCCACCGGCGAATATCGCCCCGAAAGATGCGTGGCCCTCTGCGGCCCTGTAGTGAACAAGCCGCAGTATTTCAGGACCCTCACCGGAGCCTCCATAAGTTCCATATGCACCAAGGATAGCCTTGCCGAACCCCATTCGCGCATCATTTGCGGCGACGTGCTGAGCGGCACAGCAGTCTCCCCCGATGGTTTCCTCAGCGCTGCATGCGACAAAATTAGTGTGCTGCCTGAAGGCGACTATTACGACTTCATGGGGTGGCTTCGTCCCAACTTCAAGAAATTCAGCTTCTCGCACACTTTCCTTAGCGGTTTCTTCGGCAAACAACTGAAAAACTTACAGTTCGATACAGGCACCCATGGCAGCGTCCGTCCCCTCTTCGTCACAGGCGAATTCGAGAAACTGGTGCCACTCGACATTTACCCTATGCAACTCATTAAAGCATGCCTTGTCGGCGACATCGAGCTTATGGAAGAATTGGGCATCTACGAAGTGGAACCCGAAGACCTGGCACTCTGCGAGTTTGCCGACACATCGAAAACAGAAATACAGGCCATAGTCCGTGCAGGCCTCGAAAAGATTAGAAAGGAGAGCTGAGATGATACTGAGAGACTTTTTTGACAAATTAAAACCAAACTTCAGCAAGGGCGGACGCTTCGAGAAACTTTCTTCGACCTTCGAAGCCTTCGAGTCGTTTGCTTTCACCCCCAACACTGTCACCGGCGGCAAAGTGGGCAGCGCCTACCGAGGCAGCCACATCCGCGACGCCGTCGACCTGAAACGCACCATCATCACCGTAGTCATCGCCCTGCTTCCGGCCCTGCTTTTCGGCATGTGGAACATCGGACACCAGACGGCCATGAGCTACGGCCTCGACTGGGGCTTCTGGCACCAGTTCTGGTTCGGATTCCTGCGTATGCTGCCCATCATAGTAGTCAGCTATGTCGTAGGCCTCGCCATTGAATTCCTCTTTGCCGAGATCAGACACGAGGAAGTCAGCGAAGGATTCATCGGAACAGGACTGATTATCGCCATGATTGTTCCTGTAACCGTACCCCTCTGGCAACTGGCCATCGCCGTCGCCTTTGCCGTCATCATCGGCAAAGAGGTGTTCGGCGGCAGCGGCTACAATTTCCTCAACCCCGCCCTCGTGGCACGTGCATTCCTCTTCTTCAGCTACCCAAGCCACATGTCGGGCGACAGCGTCTGGATTGCCCAGCCCTTTCACTTTGCCGGCGACGCCATAAGTGGCGCCACACCGCTGGGTCAGCTGATGGCCGGACAGCCTCTGCAGGCCTCCGCACTCGACATGTTTATCGGCACCATCCCGGGCAGCACCTGCGAGACCTCTGTCATCGCCATACTGCTTGGCGCACTGCTGCTGCTGACCACCGGCATCGCCAGTTGGCGCATCATGCTCAGCGTCATCATCGGCGGCGGTCTGATGGGTTTGCTTTTCAACGCCATCGGAGCCAACGAATACATGCAGCTCCCCTTCTACTACCACTATCTCATGGGCGGCTTCGCTTTTGGATGCGTCTTTATGGCCACCGACCCCGTCACCGCCGCACAGACCAATACAGGCAAGTGGATCTACGGCTTCCTCATCGGCGCCTTCGCCGTCTTGCTCAGGGTGTTGAACCCCGCCTATCCCGAAGGCATGATGCTTGCCATCCTGCTCATGAACTGCTTTGCACCCCTTATCGACCACTGCGTCGTCGCCTCTAACCGCAACCGACGCAAAAAACGCTGGGCTACAGCAGAAAGGAGGATAGCATAATGAAGAACTTTTCCAACCGCTACATGCTGCTCTATTCTCTGGGTCTCGCCGCCGTGGTGGCTCTGCTGCTCACCCTCGTAGCCACAGGCCTCAAGAGCCGTCAGCAAGCCAACGTCCGCAACGAGAAGATGCAGCAACTGCTTGCCACCATCGGCGTAAAATGCGAACGCGACGGCGTGGAACCGATTTACAAGCAATACTTCAAGCAGGAACTCAACCTTGCCGGCGACGGCAATGAGCCTCTGACACTCTACCTCTACGAAAAAGACGGACAGAACGGCTATGTCATACCCACCACCGGCAACGGACTGTGGGGCAAAGTATACGCCAACGTCGCCCTTGCTGACGACCTCAACACCATCACCGGCATCACCTTCAGCCACGACAGCGAAACACCCGGACTCGGCGCCGAAATCACCTCCGATGCATTCTGCAAGCAGTTTGTTGGCAAAAAGATACTCGACGATGAAGGCACCGTCGTTTCAGTAGCTGTCGTAAAACACGCCGAACCCTCCGACCCACACCAGGTCGATGCCATCAGCGGCGGAACCATGACAAGCAACGGCGTCAGCGCCATGCTCATCGACGAACTCTCACGCTACCAAGACTATATAACCTCTCAACGAAAGGAGGCCGACAATGAATAGCAACCAGAAGAAACTCATAACGAACCCACTGGGGAAAAACAACCCTATCACCGTACAAGTTCTCGGCATCTGCTCTTGCCTGGCAGTGACAGCCCAGCTCAAACCTGCCGTCGTGATGGCCCTGTCGGTCACCGTCGTCGTGGCGCTCTCTAACCTTATCATCTCGCTGATGCGCAAGAGCATACCGCCCCGCATCCGTATCATCGTCCAGCTCGTCGTCGTCTCTGCCCTCGTCATATTGGTCAACCAGGTGCTTATGGCTTTTGTCTACGATGTCAGCAAGCAGCTGTCGGTATACGTGGGACTTATCATTACCAACTGCATCGTCATGGGCCGCCTCGAAGCTTTCGCCATGAGCAACCGCCCGTTGGATTCGTTCCTCGACGGCATTGGCAACGGACTCGGCTACGGCATCATCCTCGTCATCCTCGGCTTCGTGCGCGAACT
>CAMOFI010000057.1 GCA_946613135.1 uncultured Bacteroidales bacterium | reverse complement strand
TGGAGCTACTACAGCGACCCCCTCTGCCCCATCCGCAGCCTCAACCCCGTCGACGTCAAGATAACCTACTACGGCAACGGTACCAACAATATGACTACGACCGACGTGGCCAACAACCCGACCACCTTCGATGACGACGCCACGGGCGTAAAGGTCAACCACGATGCCGACTACAACACCTTCGTCTACTACAAGACCCTCGAACGCAGCAATGGCGAAGGAGCCGTATCAATAGATGCCGCAAATGGTCCTGCCGAGTACACTACAATTCCCAACCCCTTCCAGGTTAGACCCACGGGAACTGATAATGGTACGATAAGTGTTACACCTGCGACGAGAAATGTGACCCTAACATGGAGTTGTAATAACTGGACATATTGGTATAATACATATCAGGCTACAGCATCGTTTACATATACCAATGCTAATGGGGAAACAGTTACATCAGATACTTATACCTCAAATGGAAGCACAACAGTTTCAGTTATGACTGGAACAACAATAACATTGAAAGTAAAAGCAAGTAGGAATCAAAACGGATATCGTCCTACAATAACGGCCACCTATGCCAGCGGTTCTGGTACTATCACCAATAATTCATTAACAGCAACCAACACGGATGAAAGAACACAAACAACTGGTACCATTGCTTCGCAGACGATAAATGTTACTTGTAGCGAGTACCGTGGCTTCTACGCTTGGCGTGTGAAGAGTGCGCCGACAGGCGGCAACGTCTATCGCAACAGCGATGAAACTGGTGCCATCACTACCGGAGCCATTATCAACGCCGAAACGCCAATCTACTTCGTTCCTACAAATAATGATACCAAGATGGGCCTCGAACTCGAAGCCCTCTGGGCACAGGCGTATGTTACGACAGGCTCGAGTAATTTGGGTTATACGGCCCCATCCTACGAACGCAACTTCCATGTGGTGAATGCCGCAAACCAGACCGCCAGTAACTATCAGAAATCATATCCTCTTACCATTTCTTCGCGCTATCCCAACGGAACTTCTGCAGGTGGTTCGCTCGCAGCAGGAGCCTTCACCGCCGCTGCCGACACAAAGTTCGAGAACATTTCCGTTGGGACAAGCAACAACAACACCTATAACGGAGCAGGACATGACTTCGTCATTGGACGAGGCGTGACAGGGCAAATAAATAATCTTTATGGACTAGATGCTTCACATACAGGAGATTTTCGCTTACGCGTCGAGAGCGGAACCTACAACAACGTGTTTTTTATGGGCCGTGGCACTAACGGAGCCACAAGACTTACATCTGGAGTGATGTATGTGACTATGGGCAGCGACTACGACAGAGCAAAAGTTAAAGAAGGTGATAATTCATTTAACGAGATTCTGAAGGTCAATACCGAAGTTGCTTTCGGAGTAGGACTTACTGTCGGACGAAACACTGCAATAGGTGCTGAAATTCTGAACTGTACCATTAAGAGCGGAGACTACGATTGGGGTGGTTATGGAGGAGACTATCAATTCTATTTTTCTTCATACAACAATGGCCCTCACATGTACGGACTTAGAAATGTTGTTATCGAAGGCGGCATTTTTGCAGACATTGCAGGAGGTGTAGAGCCTGACGCAATTGGAGACCACAAAACGTATGATCTGAGAGTTAAAGGTGGCACGATTAACGGTGCCGTTTTTGGAGCAGCACAATTTGCGGGATCGCAAGGACACAGACGCTATGTGTTCACAGGAGGAGATGCTAAAGCTTGGATTGCTGGTGGAGCTAACGGAACGAGAACAGATGGAGGTGAATTGGTAGGTAATACTGAAATCTATTTTGGTGGCATTGCTCAATGCAATAGCAATGGCGGCACAACAGCAATTGGCTCGGGCAATGCTCGTGGCGGTAACATCTTTGGAGCTGGCAGCGGCAATACTGCCGCTACTGGAGATGCAGCTACTGTCGGCCGTGTCAATAACTCTACCATCGTTATTGCCGACAATGCCGAGGTGGAGCGCAACGTATATGGCGGCGGCAACTACGGTTATGTTCGTGACGAAGGCTCATCCAACATACACATCCTTGGCGGCACCGTGGGTGGCGGCGTCTTCGGCGGCTCGAACATGCAGAAGGGCCAGAGCGTAAGCATCACCATGCGCGGCGGCAATGTGCAAGGCGGTGTGTTTGGAGGCTCCAACACTCAGGGTACAGTGCTCGGACCTGTTACTATCAATGTCACTGGCGGCACTGTGGGTGTCAGCGAGAGCAACACGGCCAACGTGCATGGCGGCGGCTTCGGCAACAACACCGTGGTTACAGGCAACATCGACATCGTCATAGGCCACGCCGACAGCAGCGCCACTCAGCCCACCATCTACGGCGACGTATACGGCGGCAGCGCCATGGGCAACGTCAACGGCACGGCATACGCCTCTGGACGTCACACCTACGTCACCGTCAACCAAGGCCTCATCACCGGCAACGGCACCACCAACACAGCCAGAATCAAGGGCGATGGCTCGACCAACGCACAGACCTTCACCGCCACAGGCTCCGTCTACGGCGGCGGACTGGGAACAGGCACCTACGCTGCCAACGTCTATGCCGGAACGGTGAAAGTGACCGTCAACGGTGGCACGATGAACAACACCTTCGGGTGCAACAATCGCAACGGCTTGCCATACGGCACCGTCAGCACCACCATCCACGGCGGCACGATAGGCAACGTCTACGGCGGCGGCAACGCAGCAGCCTACGGCAACCAGACCAACAACGACGTGCCGTCGGTGACGATGGACGGCGGCAGGGTGCTGCACAACGTCTTCGGAGGCGGACTGGGCGCCGATGCAACACTGACACAGAACACCAGCGTAGTAATCTCCGGCACCGCCGTGGTGGACGAGAACGTGTTTGGCGGCGGCAGCGAGGCCGCTGTGGGCACCACGTCGCCCAGCAAGATTTGCAACACAAATGTCGAAATCAAGGACGGCGCACACATCGGCATCAACGTCTATGGCGGCGGCAACAAGGCCCTCGTCACGGGCAGCACCAACGTTAAGATCGGAGAACGATAACTTTAACCTTAACGTTAACTTTAACGAAAACGAAAACAAAAACGAAAGCTGTTGAGCCGGATTTGCAATCCGGCTCTTTTTTTTTACAACTCTGCGGCAACAGACTTGACGAGGAAAGGAACACTGTTGAGCCGGATTTGCAATCCGGCTCTTTTTTTTTACAACTCTGCGGCAACAGACTTGACGAGGAAAGGAGCACTATTGAGCCGGATTTGCAATCCGGCTCTTTTTTTTACAACTCTGCGGCAACAGACTTGACGAGGAAAGGAGCATCGTCGGGACGGCCAAAGACACGGTTGACGAGTACATATTTGGCTTCGTCCTTATAGGCCAACCGCTTGAGGTTGGTCTGCAGATGCTTCATACGCCAATGCTTCTCGAAGAAGGTCCATTTGATGTCGGGGTCGACAACCGACTGGAAGCAGCACACTATGCGTGCCGCAACGGTGACGGTGCACTTGGGCGTGGGCCGCAGATAGATGTCTACAAAGCCAGCGTCGCACAAGCGTTGCCAGTAGTGTACCGCCATATCGCACGCCACGGCATAGTAGCGCCGGTCGTTGCGGATGACGTCGACCGTATGGCGGTCGACAGGGCGCGGGGCACGCTTGCGGTTGAGTTGACGCGGACGGTCCGTGTCGGGCTCGATATCGACAGATAAAGAAGAAGGAGAATGAGAAGCTGCCGAGTAGCCGCGATGCTTTGCACGCTCTGCCTCGAGGGTGTTGCGAAGCTCTTCGTTTTCGCGTTTCAGGTCTGCATTCTGCCGCTCGAGCTGGGCAGAGGCGCCAAGAACAGAATTGAGCCTGTTGAGGAGGTATTGCTCGCGGCGACGGAGCGCCAGGATGTCGAGGTCGCGACGTTCGATAATGTCGAGATACTCCTTGGCACTGGATGATGCAGAAGCCTCAAACTCCGGCGAGTTCATTTCAGAGAGTATCTCCTCTATCGTTAGCATCGCTACTGTTTTTAGCTATGTTTTTTTGTTCAAAGAATGCTTCCCGCCAACGCAAAAATCGCGGAAAAGCAATAAATAACAACACATTACAGAAAGACAGCAATACCAAACCTATTGCAATCCGAATGCAAAGATACACAAAAATAATGGAATAGCAAAAAAAGAGGATGGTTACCAACGGTATTCGGCTGAAAGCATGAGGCGTAGGTTGCCTATGCCACCGGCGGGGTTGTGGGCATACCAGTAGACCGACGGCGTCGACATGCTGTGCTCGACGGCCAGGTAGTGCACATAGGTGTACTCCGCCTCGGCATAGAAGCTGAAGGAGGTGTTGGCATGCCAGCCCAGACGCGGCGCGACACGCCACAGGTACTCGATGTCGCGGCCACGGCCGAGGAAAGTCACATCGAGCGTGGGGCCTGGACTCTCGAAAGTGGCGGACTCGTCGTTGGCCTCCATATTGCGGCCGTAGCCGACAAAGATGCCGGGACGCCAGCTGCCCGAGGTGCGTCCGAAATCGAGCCATACGGTGTTGAAGTGCCACGGCCGGTAGGCAGCCTGCAAGACAGGAACGGCACCGGCAGAGTTGTCGAGCCTGACCTCCGACACGTAGCCGCCCATAGAGCATACCTCGTAGAGGCTGTTGTTGAGGAGAGTCTGGACAGAAAGAGTCCACTGCGGCATACGGTATTTGAGGAACAGCGAATAGGAGAACGACGAGAAATTGGATGGCTCTATGGGCTTAAAGTCGACACCCGACAGCCAGTCGACACCAAGATGAGAAGTGGACGGTCGCTTCGTGTAGACGTGCGGCTGGAGAGTGAGCATATTGGCGGCGGCACCGAAAAAGAGGCGCTGGCCGTTGTAGCGGATCTGCAGATGGAGCTCGGGCAGGGCGGAACGGCGCTGGAAATGGGTGCTCGAAGCCACCTGGTCGTTGAGAAGACCCTGGCTCATATTGTCCTGCTGGAAAAGGGCCACACCGACAGCCTCGAAATGGTTGCGGCTATAGGTGTAGCGCAGCTGGTTGTAGCGGGCATAGGGATGGAACGGTGCTCCCATGTTGAGCGGACGCGTGTTGGGCATGATTTCGTGCACTACCATAGGATGCCAATACTGGCCGCCAAGCAGTGAACCATGTTCCCAATCGAAACGGATATAGGCATGGCGCAGGCGCAGGTCGTTGTTGCT
The DNA here is from genome assembly GCA_946613135.1 of uncultured Bacteroidales bacterium. Classification (GTDB taxonomy): domain Bacteria; phylum Bacteroidota; class Bacteroidia; order Bacteroidales; family P3; genus Colimorpha. The sequence continues at coordinate 5,269 of CAMOFI010000057.1, read as the reverse complement.
GGCATTGGTGGAGCCCGTAAAATCGCCCTCTACGAAGGCAAGGGTCTTGGCTCCCAATATGTCGGGGCCATGCACGGCGAGGTTGAGGCGGGCGGTGATGCTGAGAAGGTTCATCGTCCATCCGTCGTTGACGTCGTAGCCCGTGAGGCCCTCCGAAAACAGCTGCGGCTTGGGATAGAAAAGCATCATTTCCTCGCGACCGCCAACCACCTGACGGCTGTCGGCATAGAAATGAGGATTGACGAAACCGTGGAACTCGAAACGCGGCTGGGCACAGAGGGTGCTGCAGGCAACCAACAAGGTGGCAAAAAGGATTTTACGTGTCATCGGGTAAAGTTTTACGTTAACGGACTGACGCAGCAAGCTTTTTTTCGGCAGCGTTATTTCCCTTTGCCACCGGCAAGGGCAAGGATGAGGCCAAGGGCTACGCCAAGCAGGGCAGCAAAGAGGACCTGGAAGGTCTGCGGCAGGATGAAGGTGATGGTGTGGGCCGGGAACCAGAAGAGAGGTATGGTCTTCTTGATGACGACGTTCCACTGGACATCCCAGTTGACCTTTGTGGCGAAAATCTCGCGCATCTTCATGGGTCTGAGCAAGCCGCGCACAGTGCCGCCATTGTCGAGGATATGGATGTCGGTGCACTTGTGGAAGGTCATCATCACCGGAGCAAAGATGCTGTTCATCAGCACGCTGACAGCAAAGGCGATGCCAAGCTTGCCCCACGAGAAGGTGGGTGACGCAAAGACAGCGGCAAGGGTGCCACGCTCGCAGCCTGCCACGCTCTCAAGGAACACCGGCACACCGCTTTTGAAGATAACCATGGCCATAGCGATGCACATGCCAAGGAAGCCCCACACCATCATGCGCGGCAGGACACCGAAACCTGGCTCGTTGTACACCCCCTTGCGGATGCGCAGCGCCAGCATCTCGCCGAGTGTGGCAAGGATGGCGAACTTGAAGAATGCCATGATGTAGGGATGGGAGGCGGTGGCATGGTTGAACCAGTCGAAGAACCCCGTGGCAGGAATAAAGAAAGGCGTCAGAACGGCGACGACACACAAAACCAATATCCAATCTTGTTTTTTCATATATATAATTATTTGTATTTAATAAATTTACTTTTTATTGCAGGGAACAAATCCGTTTGCAAAGATAACAAAAAGTGGATAATTCACTGAAATTAACAAAAAATAATGTATCTTTGCAAACAATATGCAGAGCATGACAGACATGATACTGCGCTATAAACCTTAACGTTAACATAATCCTTAACGCCGAGTTAAGACTTAAACCATAAACCCTAAGTTATGTCCGCTTTACCTCCATTGTTTTTAGACCTTGCCATAATACTCATTACCGCAGGGGTTATCACCGTTGTCTTCAAGTGGTTGAAGCAGCCTCTGGTGCTTGGCTACATTGTTGCCGGTTTCTTCATAGGGCCCTATTTCCCGTGGTTTCCGGCCGTGAAAGACGCCACCGATGTGCATGTGTGGAGCGACATTGGCATAGTGTTTCTGATGTTTGCGTTGGGTTTGGAATTCAGCATCAAGAAGTTGAAGCGGGTTGGCTCAACAGGAGCCATCACCGCCCTCACCGAACTGGCCATAATGTTCCTGATAGGATCGAGCGTAGGCAGGCTGCTGGGATGGAGTTCGATGGAGTGTATCTTCCTCGGCTGCATGCTGTCGATATCGTCGACATCGATCATCATCAAGTCGTTTGAAGACCTGAAACTAAAGCAGCAGAAATTCACCTCGTCGGTCACCGCCGTGCTGGTGGTGGAAGACATGATAGCGGTGCTGCTGCTGGTGATACTGTCGACCATCTCGGTGAGCAAGAGCTTCGACGGCGGCGAGCTGGTGATGAGCTTTGGCAAACTGATATTCTTCCTGATAGTGTGGTTCACCTTCGGCATCTTCCTCATACCGACATTTCTGCGCTGGATGCGCCGCTACATGACCGAGGAGACGCTGTGTATCGTTGCCGTAGGGCTCTGTTTCGGCATGGTGGTGCTGGCTTCGTATGCAGGTTTCTCCACCGCTCTGGGAGCTTTCGTGATGGGCGCCATCCTGGCCGAGACCATCGAGGCCGACGTGATACACCGAATCATCACACCAATAAAGAACCTCTTCTGCGCCGTGTTTTTCGTCTCTGTGGGCATGCTCGTCGACCCGCATATACTGGTGAAATACATCTGGCCCATCCTTATCATCGCAGGCACCGTGATACTGTTCAAATCGAGTGCCGCCACAGTGGGCTTCATCCTGTCGGGCAAAAACATCAAGACAGCCATCCAGTCGGGTTTCTGCTTCTGCCAGATAGGCGAGTTCTCGTTCATCATCGCCGGTCTGGGCCTTTCGTTCGGAGTGATCAACCCCGACATATACCCCATCATCGTGTCGGTGTCGATAGTCACCACCTTCGTAACGCCATACATGATCAAGGCCGCCAACCCGTTCTTTAACTTTGTCGAGCCGCGTATGCCGCAGAGGCTCAAAGAGGCGCTGAACCGCTACAGCAACTCCGCCAAGCAGACCAACCAGACGGTATCGGTAAGGCTCTTCCTGAAAAAACAGTTCTCGTCGATACTGATATATGGAGCCATAAACGGTGCTATACTGCTGCTCTCCTTCACACTGCTCAAGCCTCTGCTGAACCGCATGTTTGTCAGTGCCGACGGCACCCCTCTGGTATGGGGCAACCTGATAGGCATGACGGTAACACTGGTGATATTGCTGCCATTCGTTTGGGCCATGGCGGTGCGCAACGTGAACCGCGAGCGCATCAAGGAACTGCTCGACTCGAAAGAGTACAGCCAGGCCATCGTCATCCCCGTGCTGCTGCTACGCTATTTCCTGGCACTGCTGTTCATAGGCCTCGTCATAGGCAACTACATACACCTCGCCGTAGGTTTTCTGGTGATACTGGCAGTGTTCATAGTGCTCGTTGTGCTGTTCTCGAAACGCACCATCAGCTTCTACCAGCGCATCGAGAACCAGTTTATAGAAAATTTCAACTCGCGCCAGGCGCAGCAGTCGTTCAAGATACCCACCCTGCTCGAGAACAACTTCTACCTGGAGCGCGTACCCGTGTCGCAGTATTCGCCATACGCCGGCAAACGACTGATGGATACCAACTTCCGCGAAGACTACGGCATAAACATCGTCTCGATAGAACGTGCCGGCATGGTATACGACCTGCCGAACAAGGAGATGCTCATACTGCCGGGCGACAGGATGTCGGTGATGGGCAGCGAAGAACAGATAGCCCACCTGCGCAGCGTGCTCGACGTGGAACCCGACATGCTGATACACGACCACAGCGACAACGAGCTGAACATCTACCGCCTCACGGTACACGACAACAACCCATTCATAGGCCAGACCATCTCAGAGTCGAAATTTGCACAACACTACCATGCCATGATAATAGCCATCGAACGTGGCGGCAAGCAGATACTCAACCCACGCTCGTACACGGTATTCTGCGAAGGCGACGTGGTGTGGTTCGTGTCGCCCGACGAACTCGACATACACAAGTTCACAAGAGACTGATTTAAGGGCTGAGGGCATGGAGTCCGCCGGTAATGCCTGCCGAGCTGAAAATTTAAAGAGACAAGCAATAAAAAAAAAGAAGTATCGTTTTTGTCAGACAAATGTATCATAACGATCAGTAAAGAGATGACAAAAAAGATAATCCACCTGACGGTGCTGGCACTGCTGATGCAGGCCACAATGGGTAAGGCACAGACCACTGTGCCCAAAGACCGCGGTTTCGAGCTGTCGAAGAACCTCGAGATATTCAGCAAGGTATATCAAACATTATATGTCAACTATGTGGACGACGTAGACCCCGGCGCCACGATGAAGAAAGCCATCGACGCCATGCTCTCGTCGCTCGACCCCTACACGGTATACTATCCCGAATCGGACATGGAGGATGTGAAGCTGCAACTGCTTGGACAATACGGCGGCATAGGAGCCCTCATACACCAGCAGGGCGACAAGATATACATCTCCGAGCCCTACAAGGACCTTCCAGCCGACAAGGCAGGGCTTCGTGCCGGCGACAGGATTCTGGCCGTAAACGGGACCTCGACAGAGGGCAAGAACAATGGCGACGTCAGCGCAGCGATGCGCGGACAGGCCGGCACCGACGTGACGCTGAAGCTGGAACGCGACGGGAAAACCATAGAACGCACCATCACACGCGCCGAAATCAAGCTACCCAACGTGCAGTATAGCGGCATGCTGCCAGGCAACATAGGCTATGTGAAGCTGGACGAATACACCAAAGATGCAGCCAAAAACGTGCGCGACGCTTTTGCCAAGATGAAACGCGAGAACCCCGCCATGGAAGGCTTCATCCTCGACCTGCGCAACAACGGAGGCGGATTGATGAACGAAGCCGTAGACCTCGTGAACATCTTTGTACGCAAGGGACAGCTGATAGTGGAAACCAAAGGCAAGGTGTCGACAAAGAACACCAAGAACTACACACGCATGGCTCCCGAAGACACCGAGATGCCCGTGGCGGTGCTCATCAACGGCTACAGCGCTTCGGCATCGGAAATTACGGCAGGAAGCCTGCAGGACCTCGACCGAGCCGTGGTCTTAGGCACACGCACCTTCGGCAAGGGACTGGTTCAGGTGCCTCGCGACCTGCCCTACAACAGCAGCCTCAAACTCACTTCCTCCAAATACTACATTCCCTCCGGGCGATGCATACAAGCCATCGACTACAAGAGCCGGCGTGAGGGCAGGGTAGGGGCCGACGGACGTGTGCCCGACAGCCTGACCAACGTCTTCCACACCGCCGGTGGCCGTGAGGTACGCGATGGTGGCGGCATCAAGCCCGACGTGGAGATGAAGCACGACACCCTTGCCAACATCCTCTTCTACCTCTCCAACGATGACGTGTTGCTCGACTACGGCACACGCTACGTCCAAACCCACCAGAAGCCTGCATCGGTGGCTGTGTTCTCACTCAGCGACCAAGACTTCGAGGACTTCAAGCAGATGGCCATCGACAGCGACTTCAAGTACGACCGACTCAGTGAGCGCCGACTGAAAGACCTCAAGGCCACAGCCGAGTTCGAGGGTTACTACAACGAGGCCAAGGCAGAGTTTGATGCCCTGGAGAAAAAACTGCAGCACAACCTTGGACTGGAGTTCAACCACTTCAAGAAAGACATCATGATCCTGATGCGTCAGGAGATTGTGAAACGCTGGTTCTTCCAAAGGGGCATATCCGAAGAGCAACTCAAGGA
>CAMOFI010000056.1 GCA_946613135.1 uncultured Bacteroidales bacterium | reverse complement strand
GTCTAAGTCTTTGTAAGGTCTACTGAATTTCTCACGCGAGAGTTCGTCACGCATCTCGTTGATGGCGGCAGTGAGTTCGTTCTGCACCTTGAAGTAGGTGTCGTACGAAGTACCACGGTCGTTCTGAAGCGAGATAACACCTTTCGAGACACGGTATTTGCCTATCAAGTCAATATCCACTTCCTCTTTCTGCGGCAGGTCGTCACGATCCATGGGGTTGCCCAAGAATTCTTTGGCGCGTTCTTTAAGCAGACTGATGTCGCCGACTTCCTTGTTGAAGAGGATGCGGTCGTTGCGGTTGATCTTGACTTGGAAGATGTTGCGTTCACGAACTTCTGGCGGAGTAAAGTCCGGCGGCAGCGGTGGCGGCAAACGCCGGGCAATACCCATGTCCGTGTTGATGCTTGAGGTCATCAGGAAGAATGCCAAAAGCAGGAACGATATGTCGGACATGGAACTTGTATTTAAGCCAGGAGTTGATTTTTTACCCATAGTACTTATTACTTTTTAATAGCTTTAGAAATGGCTGAATAAATCATCAGAACCAAAGCGCCGATTACGGTGATGTATGTGGCGTAGCAGGCGATGGCGATGAGTTTTGCTGCAGATTCAGAGGTGTTGTAGCGGAGCAGCATGTCTTTGGGCATAGTGTCGCCAATAGAAAGAAGGACGGCGGCAACAATGACTGCGACTACAATACCTGCAAAAATGAGAGCTTTTTTAGGCTTTGTTCGGAGGCTGAGGATGCCATAGAACAGCCAGACGATGAGGCTGACAGCGATGTAGCAAATCAGAACCCAGAAAGCGATGTCGAACATGGCACCGAATTTCTTCTGGTTTGCAGCAAACATAATAGCGCAGATTGCTATTACTACAGCTACTATCAGGCTGATAGTCATTATGATTTTTCTGGTTTTTTCTTGCATGATAATAAATGTTTTAAATGGTTAAAAGATTTTAAAGGTTAAAATAGTTTTTTATAATGTTTTAACCTTTGGCTATCAAAAGCAAGAAACTTATTTGCGGTTCTTGATGAGGATATCCATAAATGTTATGGAACCATCTTCCATCTGAGAGACGAGGCTTTCGATTTTGGTGAGGAGGTAGTTGTAGAAAATCTGAAGGATGATAGCGACGATAAGACCGAAGACGGTTGTAAGAAGAGCGACCTTCATACCACCAGCGACGACGGTCGGGCTGATATCACCGGCTTTTTCGATATCATCGAATGCCTGGACCATACCGATAACGGTACCGAGGAATCCGAAAGAGGGAGCCAGAGCGATGAACAGAGCAATCCAGGTGAGGTTTGCTTCGAGGCGAGCCATCTGCACACCACCATAGGAGGTGACTGCTTTTTCAACATTTTCCATGCCTTCGTTGACACGGTCAAGACCTTGGTAGAAAATGCTTGCGACAGGACCGCGGGTGTTGCGGCAGAGTTCCTTGGCAGCATTGTAGTCGCCTTTCTTAACGTTGTCTTCAATGCCGTTGAGGAGGGCGTCGACATTGGTGGTAGACATGTTGAGGTAGATGATGCGCTCGATAACGAGAGCCATACCGAGAATGAGGCAGAGGAGCACGGGGGTCATCCAGCCTGCACCACCCTGAATATATTTCTCTTTCAGTACCTCGTGGAAGGATTTGGATTCTTCAGCTTCGTCGGTTGTTGCGGCTGCGGGAGTTTCGGCAACAGCTTCAGCAGCGGCAGCTGTGGAATCGTCGGTGAGTTCGGTCTGGGCGGCAGTGTCGGTATTGACGTCCTGAGCCATAACACTGTTGAGATTGGTGAATGTCAATAATCCAATTACTGACATTAAAGCAATTACTTTTTTCATGGTTGGTTCAAATTGTGTTAATTATTAATTAGTTAATTTGATTTTCGTATGTCATAATATGTTTGCAAATTTAGTAATAAGTTTGCAAATGGGAAATTTTTTTTGTTTTTTTTTGATATGTGTTGTTGTTTTGTTGTTGCCTTGTTGCGTATTCTATTGTAATATAAAGATATAGTGATTTTTTGTATTTAAATGTTTCTGTTGAGAAGTTTTTGTGCCATTTCGATAAGGGTCTGTTTGTCGCTGTCGGGCCGTTTGATGTTGTTGAGGCTTTCCATTGCTTTTTTGTGCAGTTGCTCTATCTGTTTTTCTACTTCGTGGCGGATATCGAGTGCTGCATATATATTTAGAACTTCATTTATTTTATTGTCTGCATTTTCGGGAGTGGTGGAGAAGAGGTGTAGGAGTTGTTTGCGTTGTTCGGGCGATGCTTTTTCGATGGCGCGAAGGAAAAGGTATGTTTTTTTGTTGTCGCGTATGTCGGTTCCTGTCTGTTTGCCGAAGGTGGCGGTGTCGCCGTAGGCATCGAGGAGGTCGTCGCGCAGTTGGAAAGCCAGACCGATTCCTATTCCGAAATCGTACAGGTGCTTAATGTCGTCGTCGGGGGCATTGGCGTATAGGGCTCCTATCTTGAGGGCACCACCCAGCAGGACGGCGGTTTTTAGCCGTATCATTTCCATGTATTCGTCAATGGTGACATCGTTGCGCGATTCGAAATCCATGTCGTATTGTTGTCCTTCGCATATTTCCATGCTGGTTTGTTCGAAGGTGGAGAGGATGCTATGCAGGTTTGGGTGTTTTATGCGGAGGAAGTAGCGCCACGCAAGTATGTTCATTGCGTCACCAGAAAGGATTGCTATGTTTTCGTTCCATTTGCGGTAGACTGTAGGTTTGCCGCGTCGCACGGGCGAGCGGTCCATAAGGTCGTCGTGCAGTAGTGTGAAATTGTGGAAGGTCTCTATACCTATTGCTGCATATCTTGCAGTGTCGATATTGCCGCCGAACATCTCTGTTGCTGCGAGCAGCAAGACAGGCCGTATGCGTTTGCCTCCGTCGGCGAGGGTGTAGGCTATGGGTTCGTATAATAGTGACGGTGAGCCGGTGAATTGTTCTTCGGCAAAGAAATTTTTTACGATTTCGGTGAGTTGAGAAAGGGTGTGCATTATTTTGTAATTATAAACTTGGAAATAAGGGGTTATGGATTGTCGAATGGCTAAAATCAGAACGGATAGTCGATTCCGAAATTTGCTGTAAGCTGTGATATTTTCCAGTATGGCGGTCGCCAGCGTCGTGAGGTTTCGGCACCGGGGTCGTAGAGTGGGATTGCGAGGTCGACGCGAAGAGTGACGATTGAAATGTTGGCGCGGAGTCCGAATCCTAATCCTGCGGCAATGCTCTTGGCGATGTTGTCGAGACGTATTTGTCCTTCGGGGAACTCGTCAGACTCGTTAGCGAGCCACACATTGCCGAAGTCGGTAAAGATGGCACCTTCGAATACGGAAAAGATGGGGAATCGGTATTCGAGGTTGGCGACGAGTTGTATGTCTCCGATACGTTCAAGCATGTCGTCTTCCTCGCTTTTGAAGTTTCCCGGGCCAAGGTGGCGCAGATGCCATGCTCTTATTGTCGTTGGTCCGCCTCCGAAGAAACTTTTCTCGTAAGGCATTGCTTTAGAGTTCCCGTAAGGTAGTCCGATGCCGGCGAGGAGACGTGTGACGAAGGTGCTTTTACGTCCGAAGTAGAAATAGTGTTTGTATTCGGTGTTGAGTCTTATGTATTGAGAGAAGGGGACGCCGAATATTTGGCGTATGTTGTTGTCGTCGGCTTGGCTGTTTGTGAGTTTGCCGATGGCGGCGAGGAGGTTGCCGGCGCTTTCGACAGAGAGGTGGAGGTAGTTGAAGTCGGTACGTTCTCCGAACCGTTGTGTGTTGTATATGTAGTCGTAGCGTGCGTCGACGATAAAGTGGTCGCTATATTGGTATTTTACTCTTGCATCGCTTATTGCTGCCATGCGGCTGCGGAAGGTGCTGTCGATATTGAAGAAGCGAACGAATGTCATCTCGAGCGGCAGCAACTGATGGCTATGTTGGTTCCGGCTCCAGCTGTAGCCGAAACCAGTGTTGAAGGTGAGTCGTTCGAAGTAGCTGTGCAGCTGGTAGTCGCCGCCAAGGTTGAGGACTGTGTGTGGGCGCATACGCTGCCAGAGGATGTTTTTTGTGAAGGGGAAGAAGAATGTCGGCAGGTCGAGCGAGAGGTTTAGTCCGCTTTCGAAACTGCTGATGGAGTTGTGCAAGTCTTCTTCCCGGTTCTTGAATATGAGTTTAGGCAACTCTATAAGGAACGAGCCTTCGCTCTTGAAGAGTTCAGCGCCGCCGAAGAGGTTTTTGTTTTGGTAGCCTATTTTTGCCTCGATGCCGAAATTGCCACTCATGAATCCTTGGTTCTGACTTCCGAAAGGAGATGAGTTGTTGATTTCGACAGAGGCGGAGAACCGTTGTTTTTTTGCGTTGAGCAGACGAACTTTGGCATCGAGTAGCCTGTTGGTGTCGCTACTGTTTTGCGATTCGGCGAAATCGATGTTTATATATTTGAAATTGCGCAGGTTGAGTAGTGATGTGTAGGTGCGGCTCGTATTGCGTGGCCTGAATGTTTGTCCGTGGAAAAGGAAGAGGGTCCTGTTAATGACGCGAGGTTTTAACGTCATGGGTTGGTTGACGAGATATGTGTAGTCTGTTTTTCTGCTTCGGAACGACTGAGAGACGGTAATGGTGTCGAAGTTGTTGCCTGCTCTGGAATTGGTGGCCGACGAATTGGGATAGATGTAGATGTTGTCGATGCGGTACACCTGCAGAGGTCTGGATACAAGTTGTTGGTCGTGGGTTATGAATTGTGGATTCTGGATGTTAAGCCTGATGGTGAGCTTGTGGTCTTCGAAGGCTGTATCGACAAGGTAAGTGATGAGGTCGGTAGAAGCATAGTAGTAGCCTTCGTTGCGAAGCTTGTCGATGATGCGGGACCGTTCTTCGTCCATTTTGTCCTGGTCGTAGTAGTCGCCGGCTTGCAAGAGGCTTTCGTTCTGCCATTGCTTTATTAGTCTTTCTACTTCTGGTGTTTCGGCACGGAAAAAGACGTCGTCGATGCGGTATCGTTGGGCAGGCACTATGTGGTAGATGACGTCGAGGTTGTTGCTTTGTGTGTGGATGGTGTCGAATGTCACGGAGGAGTGGAAACATCCTTTAGATTCAAGCAGACCGGCTATCTGGTTTGCAGTCTGTGTGCTTGCATTCTCGTCGTATACTACTGGTTGTTGCCCGCGACGTCGCAGGTAGTTGTGCCAGAAGTTGTCTTTGTCGGGGTTGGACAGGCAGTAGATGCGCATCGAAAGTCGCGGTCCGAAACCAAGTATATGGCTGTTGGGTTTCTGCCGGATGAATTTTTTCATGTCGCTCAATGCCTCGTTGATTTCTTTCGAAGGTTTGCTGCCGTCGGCCATTGAGACTTCAAACCGGTTGCGGTTGAGAACACGTTCGTCGGGTTGGATGAACTTGTCGACGCTGGCGCACGACGTAAGCATAGCGATGCATGATAGCATTGCTGCGAAAGAGATGTGTGCCAGTGTGCGTTTGATGCTGTTCATTTTTTTTCGACGGTGCGGATTATGGTGTCGGTTGCGCCAAGGTTGTCGGTCATGTAGTCGCGGCAAGCCATTGAGGCGTGGTTGTAGGAATCGCTGTTGAAGAACCATTCGCTGAGGATTGCGGCCAGCTGGTCGGGCCGGGAATAGGTTTTGGCGCCGCCGTTGGCGATCAGGTCGCGTGCCTCTTTGAATTTGTTGTAGTTTGGGCCGAAGCATACAGGGCATCCATATATGGCGGCCTCGAGGGTGTTGTGCAGGCCTTTGCCGAACCCTCCTCCAATATAGGCCACATGTGCATATCGATAGAGAGAGGAAAGCATGCCTATGTTGTCGATAATCAGTATCTGACGCGAGAGCAGGCTTCTGTCGGCGTTGTCTTGTTTCATTGCAGAATAGCGTACGCATCTGTCTGGCGAGAAAAGCTGCTCGATGAATTGCAGGTGTTTCTCTTCGATCATGTGTGGGGCCAGAATAACCTTGATGGGCTTGTCCAAGGACTGGATGGCGGATTGGATGTTGTGTTCGTCGGGTTCCCACGAAGAGCCGGCGATGAGGATAAGGTGTTTCGATGCGCGGCTGCAGAATGCAGAAGACTCCTTGGCTTCGACGAACTGTTCGATGATGTCGAACGATTTGGTTTGGGAGGCAATGTCGTTTACGCGGTCAATGCGAGTGTCGCCGGCAACGGAGCAGTCATTCATGCCAATGGAGTGCAGTAGGCTGATGGATTGTCTGTCTTGGACAAAAATGTGGCTGTATGCCGAAAGCTGACGGGCGAACCACCGTCCGTAAGGCTTGAAGAAGTATTGCGAGGGGCGGAAAATGGCCGAGAAGAGATAAAACGGAATGCCTTTGCGGTGCAACGAGTCGTTGTAGTTGAACCAGAAGTCGTATTTTACGAAGAAGGCTATGTCGGGATGTATTGCAGAAACGAAATCGCTGGCGTTGCGACGCGTGTCGGGCGGCAGGTAGCATACGAGGTCGGCACCGTCATAGTTCTTGCGTATTTCGTAGCCTGAAGGAGAGAAGAATGTCAGGAGGATTCTGTAGTCGGGGTGCAATTTGCGGAAAGCCTCCATAACAGGACGTGCCTGTTCGAACTCGCCCAGCGACGAGGCGTGGAACCAGGCCACTTTAGCCTTTTCGAGCCGATTGAAAGGTATGTTGTTCCGCCAGTTCTGCCATCCTTTCCGCATCATGGCCGCCTTGCTGTTGAATGGCGACGCAAGTCTTACGGCTAATGCGTAAAAGCCAATGGCCAGACTGTAGATTATCCGCATGGTGTTATACTATGTTTTTATTTAGAAAAAGTAGTAGTCGTAGGCTGTTTTTCCCTTGAGTGGGAACATCCAGCATATCTTGATGGTGTAGAATATGTCGAGATACTTGGTGTTGTCTGGTCCGTGCAGAGCCATTACTTCATCGATGACGTAGTCGCGTACCGAATGGTTCCATAGTTGTGTTGCCTCGAAGGCAACATAGAAATTGAAGAAGTTGTAGTTGTTGCTCATGAACCAGTAGCCAACGCTTTCGGTGAGCGAGAAGCCACGCCGCTTGTGGTCGTAGAGACGAGCGTAGTCGCCTTGCAGTTGAGGGGCGTTGACGTCGTTGAGCATAAAAATGGTTTTCTGCTGCGATATGCCGGCGAGGGCTTTGACAAGTATGCCAGAATTAGGGTTGTGGTTTCCAAGAGTGAATATCCGACCGCCGCCGATGCGTAGCGAGAGTGCTCTGTTGTAGCACGATGCGTTGGCGTCGGTGCCGTTGGTGCCTATTACGATAGGGACGCTGTCGTGGCTGAAAGCGGCTGGCATTCGTTGCTCCTTGTAGCGCAGGTTGTTCATGTTGGCACCTATGGTGAGGCCACCGTCGAGAGCGACGAGCCAGTTCGATTTGAACTTGTAGCCTGTTTCGAGACCGAAATAGAGGTAGGGCGACACGTAGAGGTCGTGCATTCCGTTGGCTGTCGAAAGTTTTTCGGAGGCTATGATGGTGCCGAAGTCGAATCCGATAATCGGCGTGGCGATAGTGTCTTGCGTGAGTTTGATTTGAGCCTGTGCTGTTGTGGCAGCGAACAGGACAATGGCGAGCAGGAACAGGGAAACGTGTTGTTTCATTTTGAGAAGGACTGTTTATTTTATGGTGATGTTTTTACCCATTGCCTTGAACACTTTGGGTAAGATATCGATATTGTTCTGTATGCCGGAGAAGGTTTCGGCTCCGGGACCGAACGAGAATACCGGAACCATTACGCCCGAGTGGCCGTCGGTGATGTACTTGCATTCGTTTTTGCCCTTTTCGATGTTGCCGTCCAGCAGGACGAGTCCTCCGGTTTCGTGGTCGGCGGTGACGACGACGAGGGTGTTGCCGTCGCGTTCGGCGAAGTCAAGGACAATCTTCAGCATTTTCTCGAAGTCAGCCAGCTCTGCTTCCATGTAGGGGGCATCGTTGTTGTGGCAGGCCCAGTCGATTTGCGAGCCTTCAATCATGAGGGCGAAACCTTTAGGGTTTTTGGTCAGAATATCGAGGGCTTTCTTGGTGCCTTCGGTAAGTATGGGGTCGCGTCCAGGGGCCACGGGACCATAGTAGTTTTCGCAGAATAGGTTGACGAGCTTGTTGGAGGTCGATTTCTTCATTTCCTCGATGCTGTAGGTGATGTCATAGCCTCGTTTGATGAGAGTGTCGAGAGGGTTGAGGCCGTCTTTTCTGTTCTCAGGTCTAAAGTTGTTGAGGCCGCCGCCGATCATCACGTCGAATCCGCATTGCGACATGTGCAGACTTATGGTGTCGTACATCTTGCGGTATGGTACGTGGGCGTATGTGCTGGCAGGGGTAGCGTCGAGCACGCTGCTTGTGACGACGAATCCTGATGCCATGCCCAGGTTGTGGCAGATGGAGAGGAACGACTCGACAGGGGTTCCGTCAGCGAGGACGCCGATGTGTTTGTTGTCGGTCTTGTGTCCGGTGACGATGGCTGTGCCGCCGGCGCCGCTATCGGTGGTGTATTTGTTGTTGGAGTAGGTGCGCGAGAATCCCGAGAAGGGGAAACGCAGGAAGTTGGAGTTTCCGCGTTGAGCCACCACCGAGGAGTATACTTGTGCAGTGCCCATGCCGTCGCCGATGATGATGATGACGTTTTTTGCTTTGCGTGGTGCAGGGGAGGGAGCGGCATCAAACCAGGAACCTGAGTTGTCGCTTTTCTTCACCTTTTCAAGGTCGTCAGCGACGGTTTGTTGCGCGAATGAGGTTGTTGCAAAAAGCGAAAAAATGGCGAGAACTAAAAATCTTCTTTTCATTTAATAAAGGATTAATGTTATAAGTTTTAAGAACTAAGAAGCCTGCAAATCTTATCTGCGGCTGCTATGTCCCATGCTGCTGCCGCCTCCGCGAGAGGAGCTGCCGCCGCTGAACCCACCGCCGCGCGACGACGAACCGCCGCTGAAGCTGCCGCGCGATGACGAACCGCTGCCGAAACTGCTACGCGACGACGAGCGGCTGTTGCCATAGCTGGATGTTCGCGAACTGCTGCTCGAGCGAGTGTTGTAGTTGGTGCGCGAAGTGTTGCGTTCTATGGTACGCGAAGACGATGAGGTACGACTGTTGTTGATTCCTGGACGTGCGGTGTTGCCGTACGACGAGCGCTGGTTGGCTGCGTAACCTCTGTTGTTGCGAGCTTCGCGTTGTGCCATGCGGCTGTTGGCTACTGAAGCCGGTTTTGCATAGCGGGCGTTGCTATAGTTATTGCTGCGCGAAGTGGTTGCAGAAGAGCTGTTTCTGCTGCCCATGGTGCCTGTTCCGCTGACGCTTCCCCGAGGGGCGCGTCCGCCGTTGTTGAGGTCTACGCCGCCGCGGCGTACGGTGCTGCGGCCATTGGCCGTCTTGCCGTTAGCGCTACGCGATGTGGGCATCGACAGGTTGGAGCGTCCTGCGCTGCCAAGATAGCGATGACCGTAGCTGTTGTTTCCGTAATAGTTCCATGCGCCATAGCCATAGGGGTAGCCCCAGCCATAGGGGTAGCCGTACCAGGCGTAGTAGCTATAAGGATAGTAGTAGCTATAGGGGTAGAAGAAGGGATCCCATACGTACCATGGCGATACCCATCCGTAGCCCCAATTCCATCCGAGTCCGAAGCTCCAGTAGGGACCGGCGCCCCATCCGAACGAAAGCATCCAGTGGCTGCCGCCCCATCCGGGGTAGTACCAGCTGTTGTAGAACGGGCTGTACCACGGGTCCCAAGAATAGATTATGTTGGTTCCCCAGTAGCCTGGATTTTCGAAGCCCGTGCGAGCCTTGTCGGCGAGCGACGGAATACGGAGGGTGTCGCGCTTGGCGACGGAGTCGGGATTGACGCCGATAAGGTCGACGGTGATGTCGTCGGTTTTTGTCACCACGCTCGAGTCGTGATAGGCTTTAGGGAGGGCCGGTTTTATTCCTTTTTGAGGGTTGGAATAGTAATTTTCGCTGTCATCCGCAGATTGTGCAAAGAGGTTTGCGTTAACAGCCGACAATAAAAAAAGAGTGCATAAGATGCTAATTCTAAACTTTTTCATTTGTCTTGTTTTCGTGTATGTATACTTTATTTTCTTCAGTTTCCTATTAATTTAGTACTTTTGCAAACTGAAATAATGCATGCAAAAGTACATTTTTTTGCTTAATTGTAACGTATAAACACAAAAAAAATTATAAACACATACTATTAAATGGCAAAAGATTTTCCAAAACGTAGTGAGAACTACTCCGAATGGTATAACGAACTCGTGGTGCGTGCCGACTTGGCCGAGCAGAGCGCAGTGCGTGGCTGCATGGTCATCAAACCCTATGGATATGCTATCTGGGAGAAGATGCAGCACCAACTCGACAGCATGTTCAAGGCCACCGGCCATCAGAACGCCTACTTTCCCCTCTTCATTCCCAAGAGTTTCCTGAGCCGTGAGGCCGAGCACGTAGAAGGCTTCGCCAAGGAGTGCGCCGTGGTGACCCACCACCGACTGATGAACGCTCCCGACGGCAGCGGCGTTGTCGTCGACCCCAGCGCCAAGCTCGAGGAAGAACTTATTGTGCGCCCCACCTCCGAGACCATCATCTGGAGCACCTACAAGAACTGGATTAAAAGCTATCGTGACCTGCCAATCCTCTGCAACCAGTGGGCCAACGTCGTGCGTTGGGAGATGCGTACCCGCATGTTCCTTCGTACAGCCGAGTTCCTCTGGCAGGAGGGCCACACAGCCCACGCCACCCGCGAGGAGGCCG
>CAMOFI010000055.1 GCA_946613135.1 uncultured Bacteroidales bacterium | reverse complement strand
CTTATCTCTTCCTGCGTATAGTCGGGGTCGTCCTCGAATTCGGCATAGGCATCCTCGAGCGAGTCGCTTTCAGCGTCGTGCCAGTAGTCGAACAGGACGTCCTGATGCTCCTGTTCGATGTTTGCATCGATGTAGTAGTCTATATTCAGTTTTGTGCCTGATGAGAGGATATGTTCCATCTCCGTTATGAGTTCATCCATTTTTATGCCCTTGCCACGGGCTATGTCCTCAAGAGGCATCTGCCGATCTATAGCCTTGATAATATACACCTTTAGTCCCGACTTGTTCACCGTAGAGCGAACAACTATGTCCTGCGGACGTTCTATCTCGTTCTCCTCCACGTAGCGCTTTATAAGCTCCACAAAAGGCTCGCCGTTGCGCTGCGCTTTCGCCACGCCGACACCCGTGCATCGGCTCAGCTCCTCTATGGTACAGGGATATTGTATGGTCATATCCTTTAGCGAACGATCCTCAAAGATGACGTAAGGCGCCAGATTCTCGCGCTGCGCTATGGAGCGCAGAAGACTTTTCAGCTGAATATAGAGAGTCTCGTCTCCGGCAGCCGACCCTCCCCCACCCATTGTGAGTTCGTCGTCATCCTCGCTGCCGCTGCCTGTGTAGTCGTGGTCGCACGGTATCATCAGCGTATAGGGGTTCTTCATATAGCGGAAACCCTGTGGAGTGATTTTCAGCACACCGAACTGCTCAATTTCCTTGACCAACAGTTTTTCGATTACTGCATTGCGGATCACGGCTTTCCAATACAACTCACCTCGGTCGACACCTTTGCCGTACTGCTCCAGCTGGTTATGTTTATAGATACGCGTGTGTGCGTTGGAGCGCCCCATGATTACGTCGACAATCTCTTGTGCTTTGAAAGCTTGCTTCATGGCAAGGATTGTCTCAAGCACATACACCATCTCTTCCTTGGTCTCAATGCGGGGCTTGGGGTGCAGGCAGTTGTCGCAGTTGCCACAGTTGTCCTGGCCGTATTCCTCGCCGAAATAGCGCAAAATATTCATGCGTCGGCACATGGAACTTTCTGCATACGACACAATTTCCTGGACCAGCTGGCGAGCCATCTCCTGTTCGGTGATGTTCTTGTCGGTGAAGAACTTGTACAGTCTCTCAACGTCGTGTTCGGAATAGAAAGCGATGCATTTGCCTTCGCCGCCGTCGCGTCCGGCACGTCCTGTTTCCTGATAGTAGCCTTCAAGGCTTTTGGGTATGTCGTAATGTATCACGAAACGCACATCGGGTTTGTCAATACCCATACCGAAGGCTATGGTAGCCACTATTACATCGACCTCCTCCATGAGGAACTTGTCCTGGTTTTCGGCACGGGTTTTTGCATCGAGTCCTGCATGATATGGCAACGCTTTGATGCCGTTGATCACCAGCAGTTCGGCCAAATCCTCGACACGTTTTCTTGTGAGGCAATAGATAATTCCGCTCTTGTGAGAATTCTCTTTTATGAATCTTATTATCTCTTTGTGCAGCACAAGCGTTTCGGCCGGTTTCGGCCGCACCTCGTAGTACAAGTTGGGCCTGTTAAAGCTGGAAACGAATATCTTGGCATTCTCCATCTGCAGATTCTTGATGATGTCCTGCTGCACTTTGGGTGTGGCCGAAGCCGTGAGGGTAAGTATAGGTACGTGGTCGTTGATCATATTGATGGCACTGCGCAGGCGGCGGTATTCGGGGCGGAAGTCATGCCCCCATTCCGAGATACAGTGTGCTTCATCAATGGCGAAAAAGCTTATTTTCAGCTGTTTCAGAAAATCGATGGTTTCTTCCTTGGAAAGAGTCTCTGGAGCCACATACAGAAGTTTAGTTCCCCCCTGCAGGAGGTCCTCTTTCACTTCAGTAGTCTGCTGTTTGTTGAGTGAGGAGTTGAGGAAGTGGGCCACGGCATTGTGGCCGGAAGTGTATCTTACGGCATCCACTTGGTTCTTCATAAGTGCGATGAGCGGCGACACAACAATAGTTGTGCCTTCGAGCAACATGGCCGGGAGTTGGTAGCACAACGATTTGCCGCCACCGGTAGGCATAATGACAAAGGTGTCATTACCTTCCAGCAGGCTTTCGATGATTTGCTCCTGGTCGCCCTTGAAGTTATCGAAGCCGAAGATTTCTTTTAATTTTTGTCGCAGATTTATGTCTCTCATCAAATACTTTTCTTGCCTTTTTGGCGTTATCAGTCTTGTTATTCTGTTTTACAAAGTTACGTTTTTTTTCCGATTTACAAAAAAAAAATTGATTTGGACAAAAAAAATAAAATAAAAAATATTGCTTATCAAGTAATTGATGACGAAAAAAAAGCCGTTGCACAATTGGCAGACCACATAGATGATGCTTTTGTGAACGCTGTCGAAACTATTTTTTCAATAAAAGGGCGAGTCATTGTCACAGGCATTGGCAAGAGTGCCAATATCGCCTCAAAAATCGTCTCCACATTTAATTCGACAGGCACTCCCGCCATATTTATGCACGCCGCCGATGCCATACACGGCGATCTGGGAATGATACAACCTGGCGACGCGGTAATCTGCATCTCAAAAAGCGGCAACACACCTGAAATAAAGGTACTGATCCCTCTAATCAAAAACTTCGGCAACACACTCATTGCCATTGTCGGCAACCGCGACTCATTTTTAGCTTCGCAAGCCGACATTGTCCTCGACGCCACAGTCGACCACGAAGCATGCCCTAACAATCTGGCCCCGACATCGTCAACAACCGCTCAACTCGTCATGGGCGACGCACTGGCAGTGGCACTTATCGAATGCCGCAATTTCACGGCACGCGATTTTGCCCGGTTCCATCCGGGTGGTGCCCTCGGCAAACAGCTTTATATGCATGTCGACGACATATACCGCGAAAACGAACGCCCGGCAGTGACTCCTCAAACATCGCTTCGCGACACCATACTCGAGATGACCTCCAAGCGGTTAGGTTGCACCATCGTAATGGATGACGACAAAATAGTAGGCATCGTATGCGACGGCGATTTGCGCCGCATGATGAAGAAATACGAGAACCTTGAAGGACTGAAAGCCGGCGACATCATGACTCCATCGCCCAAAACCATCAAGGCCTCCGAGTATGCCGTCAACGCACTACACCTGATGCAGTCGAACGCCATAACACAACTCGTTGTTGTCGACGACGATGGACACTACCTCGGCGTGCTCCATATTCACGACATACTGCGGGAAGGAATATTGTAGTTATTAGGGGAGTGAAAGAGGAGTGAGGGGGGAGTGATGAGGGAGTGAGAGAGGAGTGATGAGGGAGTGAGGGGGGAGTGAGAGGGGAGTGAGAGGGGAGTGAGAGGGACGATAGGGATGTATCTGAGGTTAACGTATAAATTAACGTCAAAGTTTTTACAATTCAACACAAAGACTATTACAACATGGAGCTTCGGACGGAACAGGTTATAAAGAAATACCGCCAACGTACTGTGGTCAAAGGCGTTTCGGTAAATGTAAAGCAAGGCGAGATTGTAGGCCTGCTGGGACCCAATGGGGCCGGCAAGACAACAACATTCTACATGATTGTAGGCATCATAAAACCCAACTCAGGCAGAGTGTTTTTCGATGACACGGACATCACGTCACTACCCATGTACCGCCGTGCTCAAATGGGAGTGGGCTACCTGGCTCAGGAGGCTTCGGTGTTCCGCCATATGACGGTGGCCAACAATATCATGTCGGTACTTGAGTTCCAAAAAAACATGGACCGCAGCCAACGCGAAGAGAGGCTCGAATCGCTTCTCGACGAGTTTGGACTACAGAAAATACGCAACAGCAAAGGCATTCAGCTGTCGGGCGGAGAACGACGCCGCACAGAAATTGCACGCGCCCTGGCCACCAACCCCCATTTCCTGCTGCTTGACGAACCTTTTGCGGGTGTCGACCCCATAGCCGTACAGGACATTCAGGACATCGTGGCACACCTGAAAGAGAAGAATATAGGAATCCTCATTACCGACCACAACGTCAACGAGACACTGCGCATCACCGACCGAGCCTACCTGCTATACGAAGGCAGTGTACTGCATCATGGCATCCCCGAAGATATGGCCAACGATCCCGACGTGCGCGAGAAATATCTTGGCCGCGACTTCGTATGGCACGGACGCAAACAAACCAAGAGCCTGAATTCAAACGAATAGGAGCTTCTGGCTATACTGCTGCCTTTCGGCAGAATCAATCTTTCTTCTCGTCGTGGTTGGAGATATTCTTCAACTCCTCCTCTGTGCCGTTTACGGCATTCTTGTACTCCTTGACCCCTTTGCCAAGTCCACGCATGAGCTCGGGAATTTTTCTGCCTCCAAAGAGAACAAGCACTACAAGGAGGATAATCAACAGTTCTTGCCCACCGATAATGCCTAATAGATTCATAACTTAATTTTTATGTGTTTGCAGTGAAATTTTTCTTGCCTGTCATGACGCAGACATCCACATTGCAACAACTACAATGCGAGTGCAGGGTATCAGCGTTCGAGGAGATTGTCCTCGGGGGTGCATAACCACACTATAATATATATCCATAGCCCTAACGAACCGCATATCAATGCTATGAGAAACAGGATGCGGACAACGGTAGGGTCTACATTCAGATATTTGGAAATGCCGCCGCACACTCCGGCAATCTTCTTGTCGGAGGTGCTGCGGGTCAGTTTTTTGTAGTTTTCCATCGGGATGTTAAACTGTTTTGTTATTATGAAATTAGCTCAAGGGAGCCTCTCGTTTTGTTTATGGTTATCTCTTTGGGCGAGAAAAAAGTATAGAATCGAGGATTAAAATCCTACAGAATCTGAATCGGATTTGATTAATTCAAGCTCGTGAAGTATTAGAGGTTCCCTTAATTGCGCTATTGTATTACGGCCGAATGAGCATTTGCATTGGCGTCGACTCGTTTGATCATGCCCTGTAGGGCTGTGCCGGGGCCTACCTCGATAAACTCTTCTGCGCCGTCTTTCAGCATGTTCTGCACTGTTGCCGTCCAACGTACAGGTGCGGTGAGCTGCTTGTTGAGGTTGGCCTTGATTTCGTCGGGGTTGGTGACAGGGAGGGCGCAGACGTTCTGATAGCAAGGGCAGATGGGCTGGTGGAATGAGGTTTTCTCGATGGCGGCGCTGAGTTCGACACGTGCAGGCTCCATAAGAGGCGAATGGAATGCTCCGCCTACGGCCAAGGGCAGTGCACGTCCTTTGGCTTCCTTCACTTTTTCGCAGGCCTGGTTGACACCTTCGACGGTGCCGCTGATTACCAGCTGGCCCGGGCAGTTGTAGTTGGCAGCGACAACGACTTCGCCTGTGATGCTGGCACAAATGTCTTCGACAGTCTTGTCGTCGAGTTTAAGGACGGCTGCCATGGTTGAAGGATGAGCCTCGCAGCATTTCTGCATGGCGTTGGCACGAGCTATGACGAGACGGAGTCCATCTTCGAAACTCATGGCTTTGGCTGCCACAAGAGCAGAGAATTCACCCAGCGAGTGACCGCCAACCATGTCAGGCTGGAAGCTTTCGCCCATATAGGCTGCCAAAATGGTGGAATGCAGAAAAATGGCAGGTTGAGTGACCTTGGTCTGCTTGAGGTCTTCGGGTGTACCGGCAAACATCAGGTCGGTAATGCGGAAACCTATAATGTCGTTGGCCGTTTCGAACATGTCGCGGCATTGTTTGTTGCCGTCGTAGAGGTCTTTACCCATTCCTACGAACTGGGCTCCCTGACCTGGGAATACATATGCTTTTTTCATTATTGCTATTTTTTCGGGTTATTATGCTTTTACTTATTTGTTGTTTTTAAGTTCTTTAATGATTTCTCTTACATCTATCAGCTTCAGCAGGAACGCCATGCCTGCTGCAAGTACCGCAACGACGGACAGCGTCAGCCACCACTGCCAGTGAGAAGAGCAGACCGTCATCGCAACAATAGATAACGTAAAGAGTGATAGTTTTAGTATATAGCCTACTGAGATTCTCATTCTGAACAGCTTTACCGCCGCCACCACTTGCGCCACTGCCATAAGACTTTGTGCTCCGAGAGCTGCAAAGGCACTGCCTACAGCCCCCCAGCGCGGGATGCAGTAGAGGTTGACAATCATGTTCAACAACAGCGAACCGGCAGCGAAAAGATTAAGTTGTTTGAGTTTGCCGGCAGCAGTAAGCAATGTGCCGAAAACGTAAGTGACCGATATTGGTATAATACAGAAAATCAACACTCTGAATACATCAGAATACTCGCCTGTGTGCGCGTCGTACAACAAATCCATTGTCGGGTCGGAGAGCGCAGACAGCAGGCACGACGCCGTGATAGCGAACACCATCATCATCGAGAACACCATCCGCGTGATGCCTGTCAACTCAGTATTGTCACCGCCGGCACTGTTTTTCGTCAGTTTGGAATAGACAGGCAGCAGCGGTACCGAGACAAGATAGGCAATCATCGTCAGTGCATCGAGCAGCCTGAAAGCACCGGCATAAATGCCGACGTTGTGATCACCGTCGCCTGAAGGCGAAAACTGCTGCAGCATCACAGGATCGATACGGTTATATGAAGCCATCAAAAGCACCAGCAGTGCAAATGGAATACTTTTCTTGAGTATGGCGAGGGTGAACGGGGCATTCCACTTCAGCCTGTGCAGCCCTACGCGTTGCGCCAAAACAACAAGGGCCAACAGTGCAGTTACGATATATGCCACCGTTTGGGCACCGACAAACCATTCGATGCGGAAAGTGCCCTGCCCCATAGGGCACCAGAGAAGGAGTGCGCAGATGACAATCATCAGAATGCGGTCGAGGACGCTGAGCAGGCTGTCCCATTTAAAGAGCAGCAGGCCTTCGAAATTGCTGCGCAGATAGAGAATCAGCGAGTTGAGGAACTGGTTGAGGCACAGCCATGCCAGCAAGTGGAACTGGCGCGAGTTGTAGCCGAGCATAGCCCCTATACTGAATGCTACAACAAGATAGAGAACAAAGAGGAGCAGCTTGATAGAGAGCAAGCCAGACAAATGTTTGGCAATCAGTTTAGGGTTTTGTGCTATGTTGCGGGTGTTGAAATTGGTTATGCCGAGGTCGAGCACAATATTGATGATGTAGGTGAGGCTCAGTATGGCATAGTAGAATCCGTACATCTTCTCGCCAACGGCGTTCTGTACGCCCACCTCGATGCCGAGAATCCAGAACGGCTTGACCAGCAGGTTGGCCAGCAGAACCCAGAAGAGCCCTGAAAGCAAGGATTTCTTGATATTGCCGTTTTTGTTGTCCACGCCTTGTGTTTATTTCGAGACCGACATCTTTTCGTTGAAATCCCAGTTAGAGCGTATATCGAGACTTTTGGGGAAATACACCACCCTCTCGGGCTGTCGCAGAATACCGAAATCGCCAGTGTCCCATTTGCCGTTGCCGTTGGTGTCGACGATAAGGCGGATGCTGTATTTTGCCGGCTTCAAATGAAGGAATGGGACGACACTGCTTTCTGCGATGGAGCGACGCCGCACGACCTTGTCCGCACCGTCGAGCAGCTCGACAACAAGGGGCGAGTCTGTCTCGTTTTCCACGGTAAGGGTAAGGTTGCCGTAGTCTTCCACTTTAGAGACAACCATGGCTGCGTGGAGCGAGTCGTTGGCATTGCCGTAGATGTCGTGGAATATGCCTTTGGGAATGTCTATTTCGTAACGCTCGCCAGGACTGAAGGTCTGGAGCAGGCGGATATGCATCCCGTCGATGTCGATAGCAGCATCGCAATAAGCCACACTACTGTCTTTGAGCGACATAATACGAGCTGCCGAATCAAATATGCATCGTGAGCTATCCATTGGTGTGGAGAACACAAGTGTAAGAGTGTCGTAAAACGGCAAGTTTGTGGTAGTGAATTTCATGCCCGTTTTATCAGCTGGCAGAGTAGCAAGGCTTTGCGAAAGGCCCCTTGCCGGTTTCTTTGGACGCCAGCGCATGTTCAGCGTGTCGTGGAGTCCCGTTGCATCACGTACAATGAGTTTCAGCGAGTCGCATTGCTCGCGCATAGTCCAGAGGGTTACAGTGTCGCGCCTGGTGTTGACAATCCACCTCACTTCTTCGCCCATACAATCTATCGCTGGATCTTCCATTGGGAGCATAGTTGTCAGGCGAACCTTGCCCGCTGCGATAAAATCACTTCCCGTAACACGCTGTTTGTCGCTCTGCGGTGCAAACAGCATCATCTTCAGCTCGTTGTCAATGGTGACAGAATGCCGTGTAGTGTCCGTGCTGTCGGCAGTGGTGACGGGCATCGTGGTAGCCTCGACAAGACTGTCTAAAAAAGCCACACTTTCGGCATTGCCTATCTGCATGTTTTTGTCCTCGTCTTGTACAGCAACGATATGGTAGGCACCGGGACGAATGTAGTTGAACCTGAAGTTGCCGTTTTTGTCGCAACGAGTCACGTAGGTAGGTGTAGGAGCCTTAACCGATGTGTCGGAACGCGAGAGGATAAGTGCTGCATGTTGCTCTGGAGTGAAAAGCCACATGCTTACAGCCTCCTCGCGAGCCTTGAGCGTGAGGGCATCGAGCGTGCTTCCGCCTATCGTCATGCTGTCGATATTGTTGCCTGTCGAGAACACATACTCCAACGACGGAAGCAGATTGCCCTCGTTAAAGTCGGCCACAGCATCCTTGAACTGAAACAGATACGTCGTATTCTCGAGCAGCGAATCCCTGAAACGGACCTGTATGCCTTTCCCTTTGGTGCGGTATTCTGGCTTGTTTGCCATGGGTGGAGAGACGATGATGTTGTTTTCTGCATCTTTCAGAACAACATATTCATCGAATCCTATGTAAAACCCGTCACCATTGAAGTTGAGAGTGCGGCTGTCAGGAGTGGAGCCTAACTGCCGCGGCGGCTCTGTGTCTTTGGGTCCGCCCGACGGCATGCCCTGTTTGGCACATGCCTGCATAAATAATGCAGCAACGGCTATGATGAGAATATATCTTCGCATTTTATTATTAAATCATTTTAAGATAACGGCAAGACGTTTTTTTTATTGCGGCAAGGCTTTTTCAAAAAAAAAGTGTCACAAAGATTCTGTTTTGCATAATATTTTTTTCTGCACTCCGTTATTATGGCGTGCTTACAATATAAGAAGATGTATTTGAGGGCTCCGTTCTGAGAAGGACGGAGCCTGTTTTTTAGCACCTCATACTCATATTATCAGACAAAAAGGCGGTGTCGAGCCTATTCCTGACACCGCCTTTATTATGCACTGACGACAAAACTGGTCATTTACTCTGCATGTCGTCGATATTGATTGCGTCGCGGCTTTCACGGATGTCGCGAACTGTATTTCCGATACGCTTCAGAGCGGAGAAGGCCACAATGCGCTCGATGC
Organism: uncultured Bacteroidales bacterium; assembly: GCA_946613135.1. Lineage (GTDB taxonomy): Bacteria > Bacteroidota > Bacteroidia > Bacteroidales > P3 > Colimorpha. Next base: position 1,771 of record CAMOFI010000055.1, on the reverse strand, counting down.
CGTTGGCAAAGATGCCGATGCCAAGCAGAATGCCCATGAGGGCTTCGACCGATTCGGGCTTGCGTAGAGCAAGGAATCCCAGCATGAGGCTGCAGAGACCAAGCAGCAACATAATCCACCAACGCTCGTAGCCCGACCGTTTGTAGTCGAACGAAAGGACCGAGAGCGACACGCCCTCAAACATCACCCATATGGCAAATATGGCCACAATGGCTATTGCCGACATGACACTGTTGCCGAGCATCATCAGACCAACCAGTATCTGGAACACTGCCAGCAGAGTTGTTGAGCCGGCGTTGGGGAGGTAGCGCTGGGCACGGAGGCCGAAGAAGAGCGATGTGACGCCGGTGCATAGAATCAGCAGTCCCACGAGCCATGCCATGGAGTTGAAAATATCGACAGGGTTAAGAATGCACACCACGCCCAAAACAATCATAAGCAGCGCGGTAATCAAAAGATAGGTATTTACTCGTTTCATATTATATTATTTTATTTAAAATAACAACGATGTTATGCCACAATTATTGCATTAGGGCAACTCTTATTTCGGTCCGTTGTGTCGGATTTGCAATCCGAGAAAAAACAAAGAGTTGTACATTTATCGCAACACACTGGTGACGTTATAGTCCTTGCAGAAATCGGCGGAAGAACGGGTCGCTGATGAAATAGGTACTGCCTGTTTTGTCCGCGATACCATCTTCAAGCAGTGTCATAATGTTTTTCTGTACCGAAGATGACGTGTTGAGTTTGTTCTTGCGTACATATTCGCTGGAAAATATGTGTTCCCCGCTTATTGCTAAGGCCCTCATCAGCTGTTTCTGCCCAGCAGCGTAACGGTTGAACTGTTCAAAATAGAAGTCGCCTTTGAGGGCGATGATATCCTGAACACTATTATCGATGTCTTCCATCGTAATGCGCTTTTTCTTTGTTATTGTGCGCTGCCAGACGAAGGAAGCCAGAAGCTGGATATAATAGGGTATCTCTGCGGCACATTGTATCAAATATCTTGCTTCGTCGTCACCAAGAAAGATATTCTCCTTAGTGAAACGTTTTTGCAAAAATTCTATGGTTTCATCCTCGGGCAATGGACCTATCTGTACGTGTAAACCCGTGTTGAAAAAAGGACGTTTCTTATTCTCAAACATCTGCGACATCATATGCGTCTTGCTGCCAAGAAAGAGGTAGCTGACCCCTTGCTGCTGTTGAATGACTGAACGCAACAGCCCTTCGACACCATCCTTGCCAAAGCGTGTTATCTCTTGAAATTCATCCATTACCACAACCACGTGGCCTTGACGCTTTGCCAATTGCTCTGGGATATTGAACACTTGGGAAAGAGTATTTTGGGAGATATGGCTTTCAGAAAAATCTATAGACAATTTTGGAGATCCGTCAACACCGAATTCAAGTGTCGGGCGTATTCTTTTCACCCATTGAGTCAAGTTCTGTGCGAAATTTTCTATTTTTGTCTGTTTCTTTTGGGCTGCATCAATCATTAGTTCTGCTAAACGCTCCACGGAGAATGCCGACATTAGGTCGATATACAGGCAAGAAATACCCTGTTCTTCCAAACGGTCTATAACTCGAAAGACAAGCGACGTTTTACCATATCTGCGCGGAGCGAACAGAACAACATTATTGCCGCCTGCAAGCGTGGAGGTCAGCAAATCCGTCTCTTTAACGCGGTCGAAGAAAGCATCACCTCTTACAATGGTGCCATAGCTGAAAGGATTCATTTTGTAGTATTTTTTTCATTGCAAAAATATATATT
>CAMOFI010000054.1 GCA_946613135.1 uncultured Bacteroidales bacterium | reverse complement strand
CACTTTTCTTAAAGCACCAAATCGCAGGTGTTTCCTAAATAAATAAACGGCTCGTAGCAGTGGGCGCCGCACATATAGAGGCCTTCGGCACGGGTGATTGTGTCAATCCATTTTTTGCGGGTGGCTGTGGCCTGGGTGGGGTCGTTGTCGTAGCGGGCGCAGAAGTCGGGATAGGGCAGCTGAAGGTCCTGGGCGTGGACAAGGTCGCCGACGAAATAGCAAAGTCCTGAATAATAGACAGTATGACCCGGCGTGTGGCCCGGTGCCAGATGGGCCGTAATCCAGCCGTCGACAATCTTGTCGCCATCGTTGAACAGGCGTATCTGGTTGGCGTAGCAGCTGAGCACCTGCTTCCAAAGGCCGTTTTGCTGCGCCATCGGACCGTCGTCGCTCCAGGCGTTGAACTCGTCGACCGAAAGGTAGATTTCCGCCTTGGGGAAAACAGGCTGCCCGTCCTTCAGCAGGCCACCGATATGGTCGCCGTGCAGGTGCGTAAGACATACAGCGTCAATCTCTTCGGGCTTGACTTTCTCCCTTTTGAGCTGCGCCAGCAGTGCACCGCCAGCTTCTTCGCCCAGTCCGGCGTCGATGAGGATGTTGCGGCGCGTTCCGCCATAATAGTCCGACGTGCGAATCAGGAATACATTGATTGCCGAAGGGCTGGAGCCGTCGGGCAGCAGCGAGTCGAGCAGGCTGTCGTTGTAGGAGCCGCGAAAGAGGTCGGCCGACATCTCGTTGACGCGGTCGGGGATGGCAATAATTTCCATATCATCATTTTCGCTGAAGATTGAGCAGGCCGCCAGCTGCACATCAGCTGCAGCTGCCGTGTCGGCATCGGCCGCAGATTTGCCATTGTTCTTGCAAGACACCAGCAGCATTGTCGCTGCAATAAAAGCTATAAATATTTTTTTCATATTAATTCGCTAATTTGATAATTAGATAATTCGTTAGTAGATAACGCGGTAATAGTTTTCCGCTTCTAAAATGCCCACAACAGCAAGCCACCGCCTATAATCACTCCGCTAACAAAAAGGTCTATAAGGCAGAAACCCATAATGTCCTTGGCACTCAATTTGGCGATTGCCAGTGCCGGCAGTGCCCAGAAAGGCTGAATCATGTTGGTCCATGCGTCGCCCCATGCTATGGCCATTCCCGTAAGACCGGGGTCGACACCCAATTCGGCGCCGGCGGTGAACATTATAGGCGCCTGGATTGCCCAGTGGCCGCCACCCGAAGGGACAAACATATTGAGCACCGCAGCGCAGAGGAACGTCAGCAACGGATAGGTAACTGGCGACGAGATGCTTATGCAGGCATTGCTGATGACGGTTCCGAAGCAGATGCCACTCTCCCCCACCCCAGTGATGATGCCCATAATGCCGGCATAGAACGGGAACTGAAGGATGATGCCCGCAGCGCCAGAGACAGCCTTGCCGAAAGCCCGCACGTATGCTACCGGGGTTCCGTGGAAAAGTATTCCGAGGAATAGGAATATCATGATAACCGAGCCGAGGTCGAATGCCGACCCACGGAATCCCAAAGAAATCACCAGATAGCTTATACCCAAAAGAGCCACAAGCCATGTGAGCAGCCTGCTACGTTCTATCTTTTCGGCAGGTGTTCCGGCTGCCTGCGGAACAGGTTCTGTTTCGTCGACCAGTAGCGACGGGTCGACAGTCACGACACCTGTGCCTTTGGGGTGCATCAATGTGTTTACAACGGTGATGGCAATGATGACCAAAACAACCATTGCTACATTGTAAGGGTTGAAAATGGTTTGCGATATCGGCAGCGGGTCGACTATGGCCCCGTTAGTGGCCGCCGCCAAGTCGGGGCCTGGCGTGGCAAGCTTGAGCGGAACGGAGCCAGAAAGACCTGCATGCCATACCACAAAGCCGCTATAGGCCGATGCTATAAGCAGGCGGTAGTCAACACCCGCCAGCCGTCTGGCAATATCTTTGGCGAATATCACTCCGACAATAAGTCCGAAGCCCCAATTCAGCCAACAGGCCACGGCAGACACTGAGGTGACAAGAGCTATGGCCGATGCAGGTGTTTTGGGCAATGACGAGAGCCAGGCTATGGCTCGTTTGAGGGCCGGAGCTGAAGCCAGGGCAGAGCCCGTGACGAGGACCAGAGCCATCTGCATGGCGAACGACATAAGTCCCCATACGCCCCCGCCCCAGTTGGCGATGACTTCGACCGGTGTTTGACGGCAGATGGGCATTGCCAGCAGAGCGGCAATAAAAGTAAGGATGACAGCGAAGAGGAATGGTTCGGGCATCCAACGCTGGACTAATTTTACGGAGCCGTTAATGAGTTTCTGGAACAAAATTGATGGAGGTGTTAAATGTTATGTGCCGCAGCCAAAGATGCTTGCGCTGCACGATAGAATTGCTACTAAAATGTCTTTTAAAATGTAGGAACTGCTGTGATTCTCGCAGCATCGGTCACATAGGCCGTTGCGCATATAGCCGATTGGCTGTATAGTCCGGCATAGACCTCGTTTGGATAGCGTTTTGAAAGAGCTTTGACATATTCGTCAATCTGTTGGGCCTGCAAGAGTTGTGTGGTTTTACGGATCCGCATGGCCTTGACGATAGTTTGATAGTAATCGGGCACCACCTGTCTGAAGTAGCCGCATCGGTCGTCGTCGGAAACATTGTCCTTACCATCGAACTTCTTGTTCCACAATGCCCTGCAGGCCGAGTCGGCTTCGCTATAGAGCCTGTTTATGAGGTCTTCGGATTCGTTGTATTTCACAATTAGTTCGTTGTAGCCTTCATCGTTGCCTAAGCGTTCGATGGTTTTGTAGTAGCGGTCTTCCATTTCGGCCGCATATTTCATGGCAAGTTCTTTTTGTTCCTGTTCAGACATGGCATCATACTGCTCTCTGGAGATGCCGAATTCGTCCAACAGCTGGTCATCAAAGTCATAATAGCGTCCATACTGGCTTGCCATCGCGGCATATCCTCCCATGCCGGCTGCCGAAAGTTGAGTAAGGTAGAGCGTTGTGGGGTTGGTCATCATCTTGAGAGTGCGTGGATTTGCCCTATGCGACTCGCACAGATATTCTGCCACTTGCTGCGGGTTGGGCATTGCGGGCACCATCGAGATCACCTTTTCGGGTGTCAGTTCGTCAACTTCGGCGGCCTCCGTTTCGCTATCGTTGTAAGGAGTTGACTTTGTGTCGTTGTCTTTCGTTTGGTCTTTATCCTTGTCTTTGTTCCCAATAGCGTTGCTGATTGTCTGCTCGGCTTTTTCTTTAAGCTTTTTGCCCAACACACCACCGATCTGCGCGTTTGAACTCACGACAATGAATAATGCGACTGCAAAAATAGCTATCTTTTTCATAATAAATTATTTGTTAAGTGATTAATTGAATTGTTAAGATATGATTGATGATGCAAAAATAATTATTTTTTTCAGGTGAGAACTAATATTTTTTCAAATGGTCATAAAGAATTATATTGATTGTTTTTAGACATAAGAAAGATGTGAGAAAATGAATGTCGCCAGCCATGGTCGTGTGATGAAGAAAAATGTTTAAAACTGTTAATTCTGATTTTTTTAGTATCTTTGTAAAATTGTACATATTTAAATAAATCTATGAAAAATTCATATAAGTCTTTCAAAGATAGCGTCAAAGTCATAACGGACTATTATATGCTCCTTGTCGAGGAAACAAAGTCGCAACGGCTGGTTGGGAGTACGAACGAGTGGGTGCTGGACAACTACTATATGATCAGCGAGCAAGAGAAAGTGCTGCGCGAGGAGCTGCAGGGAAAAGACTTCAAGCGCATAGGGGCCAAACGCATAAGCGATCTGGAATCGCTGATACGCGGGTTTATGGTCAAAAGTCATTACCAAATCGACAAGCTGCTGTTTTTTAGATATCTAAGCCAACTGCAGGTAAAACAGAACGACTATATGTCATACCCAGAGGTATGGTCTTTGCTGCCTCTGACTAAGTTGGTTTTGATTGAGGAGTTGGCCTCCTTGTGCAGCGAATTGAAGGAGGCAGAATCATACCACTACACCCCCACCGACAAGAGCCAGGCCGACATGAACCAGCTTGACAATGCTGCGCGACAGAATCTGCGGATGATGAACATCTTCAACTCGCTGAAGAAGATGACCAAGTTACCCATGGCCGAAATACTTGACGCCGTGAGTTTTTCAGAGAAGATGCTGAAAGGCGAGAAAGCCGGGATGTACGACCAGATGTATGACAAGACGAAGGGCGACTATAGGGCAAGAATCGTCAGGTTGTGCAAAAACAAGAACACGAACGGAAAGGGCAACACAGAGTACGAATTCGTCAAGCAGCTGGTCAGTCGCGCCGACGAGAAAGGCGAGCATGTGGGGTGGCAGCTCTTCCCGCCGAAACGCTGGAATGCGCGTGCACGATGGTATGTATGGATTGTTGTTTTGTCCAGCCTGCTGCTGTCGGTTGTTTTGGGCATGTGGGCTGTGAACGGGTTCCGTCTGCGATTCGAGTTGTTCAACTACGTGCTGAGCTTGCTGCTGCTTGTCCCCATGTCGCAAATTGTGATCGACCTCTTCAACTGGCTATTGGCCAAACTGCACAAGCCCATGGGCACCTTCAAAATCAAATTCAAGGACGGGCTTATTCCACAAGAATACGCCACGATGGTCATTATGCCCACAATATTGAAAAACAAGGCAAAGACCGTAGAGCTGCTGGAGCAGTTGGAAGTATACTACCTTAGCAACATAAACCGCGCCTCAAACGGCGATGACGAGGACGGCTATCGACACGGATTCCAACGCCTCGAGCGTCGCCCGCAGAACCTCTACTACACACTTGTCGGCGATGCAGCCTCATACAGCGAGGCCGATGCGCCATGGGACGACGAGGTGGCCGAAGCCGGCATGGCCAAGGTTGCCGAACTGAACGAAAAATACGGAGCGCCTATTTTCAATTTTGTTTACAGGAAAAGGGCCTGGAGCGACGGCGAGCAGACATGGTTAGGCCATGAGCGCAAGCGTGGCGCCATACTCCACTTCAACGACCTTTTGCTCGGCGACACAAGCGAAAGCGACAAAGCCAAGCGGTTCCGCTGTGAGACCATCAGCCAGTGGCACAAGGGGGCAGTGCCGGACATCAAATTCGTCATCACCCTCGACACCGACACCGAGCTGGTGCTCTATTCGGCACAGAAGCTGATAGGGTCCATGGCTCACCCTCTGAACCGCGCCAAGCTAAGTGCTGACGGACGAAGGGTCGAGAGCGGCTACGGCATTATGCAGCCGCGCGTCAATGTGGATGTCGAGGTCACCAACAAGAGCCGCTACGCGCAACTTTTTGCCGGACTTGGCGGACTGGATGTGTACACCACTGCCTCGTTCGAACTGTATCAGGACATTTTCAACGAAGGGTCTTTCTGCGGCAAAGGCATCTACGACCTGCGCGTGTTCCAGAGAGTGCTCAAAGGCACATTCCCCGAAAACCTGATTCTGAGCCACGACTTGCTCGAGGGGTGCCACATCCGTTGCGGACTGATAAATGACGTCGAACTCTTCGACGACAACCCGTCGAACTATATTGACGACGCCAAGCGCCGCCACCGCTGGACCCGCGGCGACTGGCAGATTATAGGCTGGCTTAAGAATACCGTTCGCAACGAACGTGGCGAACACGTGAAAAACCAGGTAAACACCATAGGCCGATGGAAAATATTCGATAATCTGAGACGCTCTATGCTGAGCTTGGCTGTCATGGCACTAATCTTCTTTGGCTACGGAAGCAGCATCGCTTCTGCAGACGATGCCAACGCAGCTTGGTATCTATTTGTGGCTCTAATTGTTACTGCCTCCCCTATCCTATTCTTCATCGTCGGACAGCTCACCAAGTTGCCGAGGTTCGGCAAACGCTACAAATACTATATGACCCTTATGAGAGGCTTTACCGTTATCGTCTACCGCTCGTTGGTGCAGTTTGCACTGCTGCCCAAAGAGGCTTGGATGTATACCGATGCTGCCGTGAGGGCATGCTGGCGCATGGCCGTAAGCCACCGGAACCTGCTGAACTGGGTAACCAGCGACGAGGCCGCCAAAAGCACTAAAGGCACTCTTGGCGACTATATAGTCAAATTCTGGTTCAACTACGTCTCTGCCATCGCACTGGCAGCCATAACGCTATGCAGCATCTACAGCCACAGTGGCATAGACACACCAGACATCGTAGCCTGTATCGCCGCCGCATGCACCTGTTTGGTATGGTGCGCAGCGCCGCTCATGATGTTCTGGTTAGGCAAAAAATTCCGCCAAGACAAAAAGACCCTCAATGCCAGCGAGACCGACGAGGTGCGACAAATAGCAAAAGACACATGGCACTTTTTCGACACCCACATCACCGAGGAGAACAACTTTCTGATACCCGACAACTACCAGCTGGGACGCGAAAGCGCCACAGACTACAAGACATCGCCTACAAATATAGGCTACTCGCTGACCGCAATTGTGAGTGCTGAGCAGCTGGAATTCGTCACGAAGAAAGAAGCCGTCGACAGAGTGGCTGCCATAATCGACACCGTCAGCCGTCTGAAGAAATGGAACGGCCACCTATACAACTGGTACGATATCAAATCGCTGAAAGAACTGCCCAATTTCTTTATCAGCACATGCGACAGCGGCAACTTCGTGGCATGCCTGTATGCCGTCAAGGGATGGTTGGAGCATATAGAGGCAGAAGGCGGAGAAAAGGAGACATACAACGGCAATCTGTTCGAAAAGACACATAATCTGAGGTCCAAAATCGTGAACCTCATCGAGCAGACAGATTTCAGCAAGCTATACAATGCCGAGCTTGACGTTTTCAGCATCGGTTACGACACGACGAGCTGCACCCTCCTTCCGTATCATTACAACAATTTTGCCTCAGAAGCACGGCTCACGTCGTTCCTGACCATTGCAGAAGGCGACGCGCCATACAAACACTGGTTCTGTTTGGACAAGACCTTAGTACAGTATCGCGGCTACAAAGGCGTGGCTTCGTGGTATGGCACACTGTTTGAATACTTCATGCCGTTGATATTCCTCCCCACGTACCACCACACGCTGATGGACGAGACCTACAGTTTCGCCATCAGGGCGCAACGGGCATTTGTCCGCAACATGAGGGCTGAGACGCATGGAGGGAAAGTGTTGCCATGGGGCATCAGCGAAACGGCATACAACGAACTTGACGACGCACAAAACTACAAATACCACGCCTTTGGTGTGCCTTACCTTAAATTCCAGAACACAACGCCCGACCGTATTGTCATCTCGCCATACAGTTCACTGATGACCATCGGCATCGACGACCGTGCCGTGTATGAGAACATGCAGCGCTTCAAAGAACTCGACATGTACGACGAATTCGGATTCTTTGAGAGCTACGACGACGAAGATAGCGTCCCCGTACGCGCACACTACGCCCACCATCAAGGCATGATTCTCGCCTCGCTGGCCAACTATCTCTCTGACAACTGCATGCAGCACTTCTTCATGCACGATCCTACAATGCGGTCCATGGAAACGCTGCTAAAGGAAAAGGCACAAGTGAAACCATATATAGACCTGAAAGTCACGCAATACAAACGCTACCGCTACTCAAAAGTGCAGACAGAGAGCGATGCACGCGACTTCGACACCATCGCCAACGTCCCCGAAATAGGAGTGCTCAGCAACGGACAGTACTCCGTCCTCCTCAACGACCGCGGAAGCGGATTCTCGCGCTTCAAGAACATCATGCTCGGACGCTACCGCAAAATCAGCGCCGACCACTACGGAACATACCTCTACATACGCAACCTGCGCAACGACCACCTCTGGAGTGCCACCTATTCGCCTCTTGACGTGATGCCTGAAAAATACCATGTAAGCTTCGCCAGCGATAAAATAAAATACATGCGAGTGGACGACGACATAGAGACCTCCACCGAAATCACCGTATTGAAAGACCGCAGCGGAGAGATCAGGCGATTCACCTTCACCAACAACAGCGGACTGGACATCGACCTCGAAATAACGACCTACGGAGAAGTCGTGCTGGCTCCGGCAGCCGAAGACGAGAACCACAGGGTATTCAACGCCATGAAGATTGCTTCAGAATTCGACAGGGCTCACGAGGCGTTGATCTTCAACCGTCCCGGTTCGAACAATTCTACATACTACCTGCTCCACCGCCTGTGGACAGAAGGTGCCGACTGGAAGTCGGACAACACCTCCGACATCATCGAATACGAGACCTCACGCATCAAGTTCCTTGGCCGCGGCAACAGCCTGCGCCATGCCGACGTCATCGAGAGCCACCGTACCCTTAGCGGCACTGTCGGCACCACACTCGACCCGATCATGAGCATGCGGCGCCGCCTGCACATACCTTCGGGCAAGAGCGCCGAAGCCTTCATCCTCACCGCCTTTGGCAAGTCGCGAGAGCAGTTGCTGCAACTCGCCGAACAATACCAGACCCCTGTCGACGTGGAACACGCCTTCAAGATTTCGTCGGTCTTCAACAACATGCGCACCAACCTGACACTTCTCAAAGGCAGCCAGATGCGACTCTACAACAGCATCTCCAAATATATGGCTCAAACCGCCACGCTTGGCAGCCAACGGATGTCTTCTCTGGCCAAAAACACCCTGTCTCAAAGCGGCCTGTGGCGATTCGGCATCAGTGGCGACCTGGCGATTCTGTTGCTCGAAATTGACAGCCAGGAACGGTCGGGGTTTGCCAAAGAGATGCTTAGGGCTTTTGAATATTTCAAAATCCACGGGCTCTTGCTCGACATGGTATTCATCAACGATGCACCCGAGCGCGAACGCGAAGGCCTCACACACTTCATACGCAACATGGCCAACACCGAGCATCTATGGGCACAGCATAGCGACTCGGGACATGTATACGTCATCGGCGGCAACGAGATAAGCGAAGCGGAACGCACGCTCCTCCATGTCGTCGCACGCCTCTCCTTCGAGACCCGCAGCGGCCTCACCCTCGAGCAGCAGCTCCATGCCCTTGAAGTTCAGAACCAGCACTATCAGGACAAAATCGAATACCCCGTCCTGAAAGCCAAAAACTCCAAAGAGGTTCGCCTGTGGAGCAGTCTGGATTTCTACAATCAATATGGCGGCTACGACAAAAACGGGCACGACTACGTGGTCACCAACACCAACACCCCCATGCCGTGGATCAACGTCATAGCCAACGAGCATCACTTCGGCTTCATCGTCAGCTCCACAATGGCCGGTTTCACCTTCGCCCACAATGCCCAGCAGTTCAAGCTCACAGGCTGGAGCAACGACATCGTACGCGACAACGCCAGCGAGATGCTCCTCATCAACAAGCAGCAGTTTGTTCCCGCCACGGCTCGCCACAGTCAGGGATGGTCTGCCTTCGATGCCGAATACGACAACATGCGCGTTGCCGTCCGCACCTTTGTAGCCATCGACCGACCCGAGAAATATTACCAGATAAAAATCGAGAACACCACCTCCGAATTGCAGACCATACAACTCGACATGGTTTTCAAGCTCGTACTCGGCATGTGCGAAGAGCAGACAGCTCGCTACCTCTACTCCGAGTTCGACAAAGAGCGCAACCGACTGGTGGTTCGCAACGTCTACCACCCCATCTACCGCGACACCACCATGTACGTTACATCGACACACACCATCACCGACATCTCCACCGACTACCCCAACCGCAAAAGCATCGGACTCACCATCCAGCTCGCACCCAATGCCGAAGAGGAGCTCGCGTTCATTATCGGAACGGAAAGCAAGGAGGTCGAGGCATCCCCGTTCTCCGCTCCCAACCTCTCCGCCATCTACGCCCAGTTCGACCGTGTCGTAGAATATTGGGACAACAAACTCAATGTCATCCAAGTCGACACCCCCGACCGCAGTTTCAACTACATGCTCAACCGCTGGTACCTATACCAAGTCTACGCCTCGCGACTCTTCGCACGCGCAGGATTCTATCAGGTCGGTGGCGCCACCGGCTTCCGCGACCAGCTTCAGGACGTGATGAGCCTGCTCTATAGCGACCCCGACTATGCACGCAGACAGATTCTCGACCATGCAGCCCACCAGTTTGCCGAAGGCGATGTCCTCCACTGGTGGCACGAAAGCATGCACCTTGGAGCCCGAACCACCTTCAGCGACGACTACCTGTGGCTTGTTTTCGTCACCTACCAGTACATTACCGTAAGCGGCGACAGTTCGATACTCTCCGAGATGGTACCATTCTGCCAGGCCGACCAGCTTGGCGCCGGCGAAGCCGAACGCGGAATGAACTACAGTCTGCCCGAACGGGACGAAAACGCGTATTACAAAACCGACAGTCCAAATTTCGAATATGCCACACTCTATGAACATCTGCGTCGTGCCATGAGCCGCGCCATGAGCCGCACCGGAATCCACGGGCTGCCCCTTATGGGTTGCGGCGACTGGAACGACGGCATGAGCCGTGTAGGAGTCGGCGGCAAAGGCGAAAGCGTATGGGTAGCATTCTTCCTCGCCGACCTGTTGCCCAAAATGGAGCAGCTGACCATCAAAGCAGCCAACCTGCAGACCTCTGGAGCCGACCTCGCCTACTGCGAGGAACTGGCGTCGTTCCGCGAGCGGCTGTACGATGCCATTCAGAAATCGGCATGGGACGGTGCCTGGTTCCTGCGCGCCTACTACGACAATGGCGACCCGATGGGCAGCCGCAACAACACCGAATGCCAGATAGACCTTATCAGCCAGGCTTGGAGCATACTGACCGACGTGGCCACGCCCGAACAGAAGCAGAGCGTGATGCGCGAGACCGACAACCGCCTCGTCAACCGCGAGCACGAAATCATCCAGCTCCTCACGCCGGCCTTCAAGCAGTCGCAGCCTTCGCCGGGATACATAATGAACTACCCCGTCGGCGTGCGCGAAAACGGCGGCCAGTACACCCACGGCGCAATGTGGTACATTATGGCCCAGCTGAAAGAAGGCCGCTACGATATGGCCTACTTCCTCTATTCGCTCATCAACCCCATCCACCGCACCCAAACCCTTGCCGACGTGCTGAAATACAAGGTCGAGCCCTACTGTATCGCCGCCGACATCTACAGCAACCCGCAGCATCCGGGCCGTGGCGGCTGGACGTGGTACACCGGCTCCGCCTCGTGGGCCTACAAGACCGGTATCGAGAACATTCTGGGTCTGCACAAAGAGGGCGACACCCTGACGATGGAGCCGCGCGTCCCCACCGAGTGGCCCGAGTTCACCATCCGCTACCGCTACGGCAACAGCACCTACATCATCCACTACCAGCGCACCGCCCAGCAGCCCGCCCCGACACAAATCCACCTCGTCGACGACGG
>CAMOFI010000053.1 GCA_946613135.1 uncultured Bacteroidales bacterium | reverse complement strand
AGAAACCGGCATTGGTGGTAGCATTGCCCCAAATGCAAAGCGCCACCAGCACCAGGTTTATCATCGGCACTGCTTTGCGCCAAAATCCGGAATGGCAGCTGTTTTCTTTGTATGCTGTCCTGTTCATATCGATATAACGTTAATCAAATCAGTTTAAAAGTGTATTGTCCTTTGCCTTGCGTAGCCTTGCCGAACTGGATGGCATTGTTGGGGCAGTGGTGGTAGCAGGCCATACAGTTGGTGCAGTTGCCATGCCATATAGGGCGAAGGCCCTGCTTGGCACTGCCTTGCGGGTCGGCGTAGTCGCCCGACATCGTTATGTTGCCCAGTGGACACACTTTGGCGCATAGTCCGCACGATATGCACCGGTCGGTAGTGTAGAACTTCTTGTCAGTTATCAACAAACTGTAGAACAAGGCATTGGTAACATATGTATTTAGCCATGGCGCCTTGCCGCGAACCACGTCGACCACCTTCTCATGGCGGCCGATGCGCTCGGCCACCTGCGGCAGACGCTCGCGTACGGCATTGATTTTGCGGGCTGCATTCTCGTCAGTGTCAAGCTTGAAGCCTTTGAGGTTGATGTAAGTTTCAGGCATAACAAAAGAGAAGGCCGCATCAAGCATAATACCCTTTGCTTTCAATACCTTAGCAAAACGTTCGGGTGTGCGTCCCACATTGTCGCCACAGGTGCATGCGAGGTAAGTATATGACGGGATAGCATTGATTTTCAGACGTGACACATAGTCGGAGACAATACGCGGGACTGCCCAAGAATAGACAGGGCAGACGAAACCAAGGGATTCGTCGGCAGAAAGCGTCACCGAAGGTGTTGGTTCCATGGGATTTATAAGAGTCAGACGGTCATTTGTGAGTCGTGCCAGTTCGTCAGCCACGAATTTGCTGTTGCCACAGCCGGAAAAATAGAGTATCATGTCTAATTGTGAAAGTTTGAACTGCCGCCTGCAGCGGACAGGATATTAACCACCATAAACTTTGCGGATAACGGATAAATCTCGAAATTATTGCATAAACAAGTCATTGGACTTTACATACTAAAAAAAAGAGCAATGCGTTATATCTGCTGAAATATTATCAAACGGTAAAACTACAATCTTCCGAGTCTGTCTTCGCTATACTTTATCCATAAGCACTTTAAATCATGAAACGAATAATATTGTCATTATTGATTCTCAGTTCATTCGCTGCATTTGCACAAAAAGAACAAGACCCCGACACCCTTATATGGAACAACCGCCGTTATGCCGTTACCGTCGAGCGCGATGTGCCTTCCATAGTGATGGTATACTTTCAGCGTAGCGGCTCCGCATCGCCATTCACGTTCTGGAGTTCGAATCTTGGCAGAGGGCATATAGCACGCTACGAAATACTAAACAACAGCCTATATCTCACCGCAATAGAAGCCAAGCGTTTCCGCACGCGCGCAGGCAACCTGTGGACAGAATCTGGAATTGACACCCTTGTGACTCCATCGTATTTTGACATCAAGCCTATAGAGACGCCTCTCGAATTGGGCGATGAGAATGTAATTGCAGACTGGTATTCAGGCATTGTAGAGCTCACTCTGCTGCCGTCGGACAAGAAAGAGGCCAAGTCGGACGAAGCCAAAGGCAAGCGATACCTGCATGTGGTGAATGGCAAGATTACAGAAAACATGCTCATATCCCCATCCGAGCAGACACGCCTTGAGAAGACACCACAGGACCCGTCGACAATGCAAGCAACCGACATACTGTCTATGCGAAACAGGTATATCAGCTATTACTCGCGCTGCGCCATGGATCGCGAACAGGTAGACTACAATGGACACCAAGGCCTGTTTGAGCACCAGTCTAATGGAACCACACTGGTTTTGGAACGGTTTGGCAACAATCCACTACGCACCCGTTCCAACTGGGAAGAAACCGACGAGGCTTGCGGAGCCCCATTCGGAACATGGATAATAAGAAACGACTCGCTGTTTGTATCAACAGTATCGACTCATCACGGCAGCGACGCCTACGAATACGAGAAACGCGAAGTCGAACTGGCCGAATATTTTGGCGACGATGCCGTAAAAATGAGAGACGGCAAGCAATGCGTCTTTGCCGACTGGATTGACGGCAACTACGTGATACATTACGGCACATGGGAGAAAACATACATGGACCTGCCGACCTACAATGTCTCAAAAACACAAAAAGTCAGAATAAAAAATGGAATAATCCTGTCGTCGGATTTTGCACCATCGAGTTTCGAGGAAGACGAGCAAGAGGCAGCAGCCTCCAATTTCAACATTTGCAACGAATCAGCAATATGGTCGGTCGACGACAGGCTATTGGCCGAGTCCGTAGGCAGCTACAAACAACCCAAAACAAACCCATCGTACAAGGGTGACAAGCCCACATTCCGTAGCTGGTTTCTCAACCACCCACTGACCGACGAGCGTGCCAAGGACCGCCTGTTCCGTGTAAAACTTGCATTCATGGTGAACTGTCAGGGAGAGCCTGGCAGATGGCAGATTATCAGCAAAGGGAAAGGCGAACTTATGGAATTTGCAACAATGGTACTCGACCTCGTCAAAACGATGCCTCAAAACTGGATTCCAGCCAAAGACAAGAAGGGCAACCCCGTAGACTGCTGGCAGATAGTAGAATTTACCGTCAGCAACGGCATACTGACCAACGGCAATTACAAGTGACGATGCATCCCCTACTCATACACACACGCCGCTTCCCTCCACGCAAATTCCATGCAATCACGCTATTCCCTTTCATATTCTATAACGGGAAACCACTAAACGACAAAGAAATACGGCACGAGGAAGTACATTTGTGGCAACAGCTGGCATTGTGCATCGTGCTGTTCTACATTCTATACCTTTTGTTTTGGTTGTACGGCTTAATAAGATACATGAAATTAGACAAAGCCTACCGTTCCATACCGTTTGAGAGATCGGCATACATATTGGAACAGGAAGAGAGGCAACGGCCAATAACACAAGCATTCCACTGGATGCGTGTTGTTGGGGCATGCCGACAATTGAAAAACAGTTGAACTATCTGTTTCCGAAGCCAATTATTCGCTTGAGCCAGCAAAGAAGCGCACCACGCTGTCATTGTAGGTTCGTGACACAGGGATAGCCTTAGAGCCCTCGCTAAGTTCGAGGACAAGACCGTCTTTATCTTTGCGCAGCAGCTTAACATTTTCGACATTAACCATATAGCTGCGATGGCATCGCAGAAGGCCCTTATAGTCTTCCGACGAGCTTATCTGCTTCATAGAGTTGTGCAGTATAAAAGTGTCCTCTTTCCCTTCGTTGATATAGTGGATATTGCAATAATTGTCAGCAGCCTCGATATAAAGCACATTTGAACGCCGCGTAGAGAAAGCCAGCTTTCCGCCACGGTCGAAGAAAATTATGTTTTCGCCATCGGCCGGCGATGCGGCCGACGACGAGTCAAGGATGGCATGCAGGCGCAAGACCTGACGGCGGCGGTCGTCAAGGAAAAAGATAAGGAACGTTATCAGATAAGGCACAGCAATTACAGAAAAAAAATCAAGCGAGACGTGCCATAGCATATCGGAAAATGTAAGATTGGCAACATTGCCAAGGAAGAAAGCAATGACAGTAAGAATCGCCGAGAATACAATCAATTCGGAAGCCATCCATATTATAAAATGGAAAAACTCCATAGAACGCTTACGCTGAACAAGATAAAGAATCATTCGACTGATGACAAAAAGTCCTGCCCCCGAAGACACCATGATTACCGTAAAAATGTAAATATTTAAGTTTGAGACAGGTTCAGATGTCTGCATGTATGAAGCCGGCTGGTAGAAGATAATAAACAGCAAAGTAATGACCAGCATCGTGGCGAGAAAAAGCCAGATACTTTTCATCTCAGTAAAGAATTTTGGTATTTTAACAGTGTTTTTCGCCATAATGTTAACTATTTTTACGTAATTCACCCAAAGAATACGAATTTTACCACAAAAAACGACATTTCGCCCAAAATATTATGCATAATATCGTTTTTAACAAAAATAATTTTGAAAAAAGTTATTTCTTTGCAACCCGAAAAAAAGTAAACACACATAATATGTGTATATAAAATAAAGAATACATTAATATGAAAATAATAGGAACAGGTAGTGCACTTCCGGAGAAAGTGGTGACCAACGACATGCTGGCCAGCTTTCTTGAAACAAGCGACAGTTGGATTACGACACGAACCGGCATCCATACCCGTCGATTACTAAGCAAAGAAACACTTAGTGAACTTGCGATGACAGCCGCATCTCTGGCACTGGAATCGTCGGGCATAGCCCCAGAAGAAATAGATTATTTGATATGCTCGAATGTAGCCAACAGCTATGTCACCCCATCGCTCAGCAGCATAATACTCGGTCCGTTGGGCTGCAAATGCCCTTGTACCGACCTTAACGGAGCATGTACGGGATTCATTTACGCCCTTGATATTGCTGACGCATTCATCAAGACGGGACGAGCCAAAAACATACTTATTGTAGCCGCCGAAGAGCCGTCGCGGTTCTGCAACTGGCATGAAAGAGAGACCTCGGTGCTGTTTGCCGATGGCGCCGGCGCCGTGGTGGTTACCGAAGGCGAAGGATTCAAAGACTTCATACTGACAGGCGACACCCACACCGACGTGCTGTATTACAAGAGGTCGTTAGAGACTACACCTTTCGACCGCGTAGAAGAAAAAACAGTACCCTTGGTGATGCAAGGACGCGAAGTTTTCAAGCTGGCAGTCCGCTCATGCATAAGAGACGTCGACACCATCCTGGAGAGAAACAATATGACAGGCAGCGACATAGACATGTACCTGCTGCATCAAGCCAACTTCAGGATTAACGACTCCATACGCGAGCATCTCGAACAGCCCAAGGAAAAGTTTCCGACAAACATGCAGAAATACGGCAACACATCGTCGGCAAGCATTCCCATCCTGATGGATGAATTGTCGCGTGCCGGCGAGCTGAAAGACGGAATGAACGTACTGCTCAGCGCTTTCGGCGGAGGATTCGTGACGGGAGCTTCAATATTGAAATGGAGCGGAATAGAATATAAAGAAAAAAGCGAAGAATAGAATCGCATAACAGAAAAGAACAAACAGCTAATAACCCTAAAGAAAAAAACAGAAACAATATATGAGAAGAGTAGTAATTACAGGTCTAGGATGTGTAACTCCCCTAGGCAACAGCGTAGACAAGATGTGGGGCAACCTGCTTGACGGCAAATGCGCCATCGACACAATAAAGAATGTCAACACAGAGAACCTTACAGTGAAGGTTGCCGCTGAAGTGCTGGATTTCAATCCAGAGGACTTCGGCATCGAGAAAGCTATGATACGCCACAATGACCGCTATGCGTTATACGCCATTGCCGCTGCTACGCAGGCCATGCAAGACAGCGGCCTGACGGTCGACAAAGACGTGGACCCCAGCCGTTTCGGATGTGCCATAGGAAGCGGAATCGGAGGCATACAGACATTTTGCCGCGAGCATGCATCAATGCTCGAGAACGGACCGCGACGTGTGTCGCCACTTTTCATACCTGAAATGATAGCCAATATAGCTTCGGGCAACGTAGCCACGGTGTTCCATGCCGAAGGTCCCAACCTGCCAGTGGTAACAGCCTGCGCAACAGGAACCCACTCGGTGGGAGAAGCATACAGGATGATAAAAGAAGGACGTGCCGATGCCATGATTACAGGAGGCACCGAGGCCGCCATCTGCGAAATTGCCATAGCAGGTTTTGCCAACAGCAAAGCCCTGTCGACTTGTGAAGACCCGATGGCTGCATCGTTGCCTTTCGACGCTCGTCGTAAAGGGTTCGTCATGGGCGAAGGCTCTGGCGTAATGATTCTCGAAGACTACGAGCTTGCCAAACGCAGAGGTGCACACATCTATGCAGAAGTGTGTGGCTATGGAAACACCTGCGACGCATACCATTATACAGCACCTCGCGGAGATGCCAAATGTGCCACCAACGCCATCCGCTGGGCCTTGGAAGAGGCAGGTTTCAAGAGTGGCGAGAAAATCTATATCAACGCCCACGGCACCGGCACCCCGCTCAACGACAAGACCGAAACCCTGGCTATCAAGCAGGCTATGGGCGAGGACGAAGCACGCAAGGCAGTGATCAGCAGCACTAAATCGATGCATGGCCACATGCTTGGCGCCACTGGTGCCGTAGAACTGGTCATCTGTGCCAAGACACTGCAAGACGGCAAAGTAGCCCCGACCATTCATCTCGACCAACCAGACCCCGAATGCGACCTTGACTACACACCGCATACCGCCCGCGACTATGCAGCCGACATGACAATAAGCAACTCGTTCGGCTTCGGAGGCCAAAACGCATGCGTAGCCCTGAGAAAAATGTAAAACACTGAAACAAACAATAACAAATCATGGAAAGAGAAGAAATAAAGCAGTATCTGCCACACAGAGAGCCTATGCTCTTGGTAGATGATATGCATATGGAAGGCGACACAGCCGTAGGGCATTACCATGTTAGAGGCGACGAGTTCTTCGTACAGGGCCACTTCCCGGGCTACCCTGTAGTTCCAGGTGTGATACTGTGCGAGATTATGGGACAATGCTGCAGCACACTGATGCTCGACGAGCTTCCTGGCAGGCTCACTTTCTACGCTGGCATGGACAAAGTAAGGTTCAAAAACCAAGTCAAACCAGGCGACACCATAGAGGTTCGCGGCAAGATAGCCTCGAAACGCGGCCTCACCTTCTTCGTCGACGCCGAAGCAAAGGTTGACGGCAAATTGTGCGTCAAAGGAAGCCTGATTTTCATGCTCGCAGACAAAAATTAAGGACAACCATAAAACATACAGGATAAAAACATAATAAATATATACAGATGAAACTGTTAGAGAACAAGACTGCTCTTATCACCGGAGCATCGAGAGGCATCGGCAGAAGCCATGCACTGCTTTTTGCAGAAGAAGGTGCCAATATAATATTCACCGACCTGAAAGAAAACGAGATGAGCGAGAGCCTTCTGGCTGAACTAAGAGCCAAGGGTGTCCGCGCCGACTTCCTGGCCAGCAATGCAGCCGACAACGCACAAGCGCTCGAGGTCGCCGACTGGGTAGCAAAGAATTACGGCAGACTCGACATACTGGTCAACAATGCAGGAATCACTAAAGACAACCTCATACTCCGTATGAGCGTTGAAGACTGGAACCTCATCATGGACGTCAACCTCCGCTCTGTGTTCAACTACACCAAAGCCTTTGCTCCGATGATGATGAAACAACGCTCAGGCTCCATCATCAACATCAGTTCCATCGTTGGACTCAACGGCAATGCCGGACAGTGCAACTACTCCGCCTCCAAGGCTGGCATCATAGGATTTACGCGTTCGATAGCCAAAGAGCTTGGTTCGCGCAACATACGTTGCAACGCAGTGGCTCCAGGATTTATCGAGACACCTATGACGCAACAGCTGCCCGAAGATGTGCGCAAAGACTGGATGACCAAGATTCCGCTGCGTCGTGGAGGTCTGGACAGCGATGTGGCACACGTATCGCTCTTCCTGGCCAGCGACCTGGCTTCATACGTAACCGGTCAGGTGATCAGCTGCGACGGTGGTCTGGCGATCAACTAAATTCCGACATTTATAATTGAAACGAATACACAACAATATGTCATTAAATATAGTGGTACTGGCAAAACAGGTACCCGACACACACAATGTTGGGGCTGACGCCATGAATGCAGACGGCACCGTAAACCGTGCCGCACTTCCGACAGTGTTCAATCCTGAGGACTTGAAAGCCCTCGAGATGGCACTGCGCGTAAAAGACAGTATAAAAGGAGCAAAAGTGACGGTAGTCACTATGGGGCCTCCGCGAGCTGCTGAGATTATCAAGGACGCCCTGTCGCGCGGAGCCGACGACGGCTTTGTACTCAGCGATGCCCGCTTTGCAGGAGCCGACACCCTGGCCACCTCATACGCCATATCGCAGGCTGTGAAGCAACTCGGTCAGGTAGACCTGATTTTCGGTGGCCGCCAGGCTATCGACGGCGACACGGCGCAGGTCGGACCACAGGTGGCCGAAAAACTCGAAATCCCGCAGATAACATACGCCGAGGAACTGATGGCAATAGACAACAAGTCCATCACCATACGTCGCAGACTGGAACGTGGCACAGAGGTTGTCAAAGCCGCCATGCCCGTACTCGTCACCGTTACCTCTGCCGGTGAAGATTGCCGTTTCCCCAACGCCCACCGTCTTATCCGCCAGGCCAAAGATGAAATACGCATGATCAACGCCGACAGCATCAACGCCGACATGGACCGCCTCGGACTGAAAGGTTCGCCCACCAAGGTCAAAAAAATCGAAAATGTCGTGCTCGCACACAAAGAGTCTGTCGTACTCGAACCCACCGAGGCCGCATTGAACGAACTCAGTGCCACCCTGATCAAGGAACACATACTGTAAATTCCACCACCACACACCTTTACCCAAACATCGAACAATGAATAACGTATTAGTATATTGCGAACTGTCGGAAAAAAACCAGATCGCCGACATCAGTCTGGAACTATGCACCAAAGGCCGCCAGCTGGCCACCCGCTTGGGCTGCAAGTTGCAGGCCGCTGTGCTGGGCTGCGATGTGAAAGCCGCCGCTGAAAGTCTTTATCCTTATGGTGTTGACGAAGCTTACGTCGCCGACGACCGTCGACTGTCGCCCTACCGCACGCTGCCACACTTCGACGTGTTGTCGAAGCTTATAGAAAAAGAACAACCACAAATAGTGCTTTTTGGAGCATCCAGCGTGGGGCGCGACCTCGCACCGCGCATCGCCTCCTATCTCCGTTGCGGACTCACGGCCGACTGCACATCGCTCGAAATCGGCTCGCACGAAGATGCCAAAAACAAGAAGACCTACGACGATATCCTTCTCCAAATCCGCCCAGCCTTCGGAGGCAACATCATCGCCACAATCGTTTGTCCTGAGACTCGTCCACAGATGGCTACCGTGCGCGAGGGCGTTATGAAAAAAGAGATTCTGGATGCCAACTACAAAGGCACCATCATCCCTATCACCGTGGAAGCATCGCTCGACAAGGCAGACAAGGCTGTAGAAATTATTAGCCGCGAAATCGAAGAGCAGAAGATCGATATCAAAGGTGCTCAGATTATCGTTGCAGGCGGTTACGGTATGGGCAGCAAGGAGAACTTCCAGTTGCTCCACCAGTTCGCACACCTCATCGGTGCAAGCGTCGGAGCCACCCGTGCCGCCGTCGACGCAGGCTTCTGCGAAGGCGAGCGCCAGATAGGCCAGACCGGCGTGACGGTGCGCCCGAAGCTATACATAGCCTGTGGCATCAGCGGTGCTGTTCAACATCGCGCCGGAATGGAGCAAAGTGCCAAGATCATAAGCATCAACACCGATCCTGACGCTCCCATCAACGCCATAGCCGACTACACCATCATAGGCGACGTAATGACAGTCATTCCGCAGTTTATGGCCTGCTACAAGAACAATCTTAAGTAACTTTAACCTTAACGTTAACGTTAAGCTTAACATATTGAGAGTATGAATTTTTACACAGATAACGAAAATCTTAGTTTCTATCTGCATCATCCCGACATGGAGCAGGTTGTTGCAGTGAAGGAGAAGAACTACGCCGAGGCTGGCGTACATCCCGAAGCCCCTGCCAATGCCGACGAAGCCGTGGAGCAGTACGACATGGTGATGCGCCTGCTGGGCGACATTGCGGGCGACGTGATAGCTCCCAATGCCGAGGAGGTTGACCATGTAGGTCCGTCGCTGGTCGACGGCCATGTGGAGTATGCCCCCGGCACGCGTAAGAACCTCGATGCCCTTATCCAGTCGGGCCTTTATGGCATGGCATTGGAACGCAAATACAACGGCCTGAATTTCCCCCGTGTGGTGGAGGTGATGGCTGCCGAGATGATAGCCCGTGCCGACGTAGGCTTTGCCACCATCTGGGGACTGCAGGACTGCGCCGAGACAATACAGCACTTCGCCAGCGAAGAGTTGAAAGACAAATATTTGCCCCGCATATATGAAGGAGCCACCTGTTCGATGGACCTGACGGAGCCCGACGCCGGCAGCGACCTGCAGTCGGTACGACTGAAGGCCACCTGGGACGAGGCTTCGAACTGCTGGCGCCTCAACGGTGTGAAGCGCTTCATCACCAACGGCGATGCTGACCTTCACCTCGTGCTGGCACGCAGCGAAGAGGGCACCAACGACGGTCGTGGTCTCTCCTACTTCGTCTTCGACAAGGCTGACGGCGGCATGACCGTGCGCCGCATCGAAAACAAAATGGGTATCAAGGGAAGTCCCACTGCCGAACTGCAGTTCACCAACGCACCAGCTCAGATTGTCGGTGAACGTCGTCTGGGACTGATTAAATATGTCATGTCGCTGATGAACGGAGCCCGACTGGGTGTCGGAGCCCAATCCATCGGACTCTGCGAAGCCGCTTGCCGCGAAGCCGAAGCCTACGCTGCCAGCCGCGAGCAGTTTGGCCACTCCATCGACAAGTTTGTTGCCGTACAGGATCTGTTAGCCCAGATGCGCGCCCGTACCGACGGAGCCCGCAGCCTGATGTACGAGACTGCCCGCTACGTAGACCTCTCGGCAAGTTCGAAACCGGCATCGCGTATTGCCGACATCCTCACCCCGCTCGTCAAACTCAATGCCAGCGAATTTGCCAACCGTTGCGCCTACGACTGCATCCAGGTGCACGGCGGCAGTGGCTTCATGAAGGAATACGCCTGCGAACGTCTGTACCGCGATGCACGCATCCTCAGCATATACGAAGGCACCAGCCAGCTGCAGGTCGTCGCCGCCATGAAGGGCATTGCCAGCGGCGCATACCTCAAGCAGATCGAGAGCTACGACGCCAAAGCAGCCGAAGGCACGCTGACAGACGACATGAAACGTTGCCTCGAGACCCTGCGCAAAGCCACCGAAGAATACAAGAAGTTCTACGAACTGGCAGCAGCCGAAGGCACCACAAGCGAGAAATTCGAGCATTCAACCAGAGCCCTCACCGAGGTGTTGAGCAACATCATCATGGGCTACCTGCTGCTGCTCGACAGCCAACGCGACGAGCGTTTCATGAAGAGTTGCAAATACTTCGTGAAAGAGGCCATCGGCGAGGTGAGCAAACACATCGCCGAACTCGGCTGCTAAAAAAAATACTGCTGTCGACTGACAGCCACAATATTCAAGAGCCGCCCCATAAGGACGGCTCTTTTTAGTATTGTGAATTATTGGTAAGTGTTAAAAAATCGGGATGAACGGAATTGAGACCCTGTAGCGACATCATCCATAGAATCAGACGCCACTGGGGAGAAGAATGTTCTGACGGACGA
>CAMOFI010000052.1 GCA_946613135.1 uncultured Bacteroidales bacterium | reverse complement strand
AAAAAAATGTGTGGAATAGTTGGATATATCGGGGAACAGGAAGCCTATCCCATCTTAATTAAAGGGCTTCACAGACTTGAATATCGAGGCTACGACAGTGCTGGGGTGTCAATGATTAACGCCAAAGGCGAACTGTCTGTCTATAAGTCGAAAGGAAAAGTTTCGGCTCTCGAAGCCTCTGTAGCTGATAAAGACACAAGTGGCACGATAGGCATCGCCCACACCCGTTGGGCTACACACGGCGAGCCAAACGAGACGAACGCTCACCCTCACTTTTCGCAATCGAAAAACCTCTCATTGGTGCACAACGGCATTATTGAAAACTACAAGTCGTTACGCACTGAGTTGGAGAAAAACGGCATGACGTTCTGCAGCGAAACCGACACCGAAGTGCTTGTTCAACTTGTTGAATACACCCAGAACACCCACAACTGCGACCTCTACAGCGCTGTCCAGCTGGCGCTGAAAAGCGTTGTCGGTGCATACGCCATAGCCATACTCGACAAACGCTGCCCAGACCAGCTGGTATGCGCCCGCAAAGGTAGTCCGCTAATCATCGGCGTTGGCAAAGACAACGAGAGCAGGAACGGCAAAGCAGAGTTTTTCCTCGGAAGCGACGCAACGCCAATCATTGAATACACAAACAAAGTCATATACCTGCAGGATGAGGAGATAGCCATCATGAACAGAAATGGAGATCTCAACATCACGAACCTCAGCAACGTAAAGCAAACCCCGCAGCTTGTCACACTGCAGATGAATCTTGACCAGCTTGAGAAAGGCGGATATGCCCACTTTATGCTTAAAGAAATTTTCGAGCAGCCGTCGGCCATGCGCATCTGCACCAAAGGACGCCTCAACATCGTCGACAAAGATGTGCTTCTTAGCGGAATCATCGACCACAAAGACAAATTCATCAATGCACGTCGCATAATCATTTGTGCCTGCGGCACATCGTGGCACTCCGCATTGATAGGCAAATATTTCATTGAAGAAGCCGCACAAATACCCGTAGAGGTTGAATACGCCTCAGAGTTCCGCTACCGCAACCCCGTCATCTTCCCCGACGATGTCGTCATCGCCGTGTCGCAATCGGGCGAGACTGCCGACACCCTGGCCGCCATCCAGCTGGCCAAAAGCAAAGGGGCTTTCCTGTACGGAATTTGCAACGTAATCGGCTCCTCTATCCCTCGCGCCACCGACAGCGGCACATACCTCCACGTAGGCCCGGAAATCGGCGTAGCGTCGACAAAAGCCTTCACAGGACAGGTAATCACACTTATTATGTTAGGCCTGGCCATAGCAAAGGAGAAAAAGACTCTCGACGAGAAAGTCTTCCACATGCTTGTCGACGAATTGCAACAGATTCCTGACAAAATGCAGTGGACACTCGAACACAATAAAGGCATTGACCAATTTGCACAGATGTTCACCTATGCACGCAACTTCATCTACTTGGGTCGCGGCTACAACTATCCTGTGGCATTGGAAGGAGCCCTGAAACTAAAGGAAATCAGCTATATACACGCAGAAGGTTATCCGGCTGCCGAGATGAAACACGGCCCCATCGCCCTTATCGACGAAGAGATGCCCGTGGTAGTCATTGCCCCCAAGCGCGGCATGTACGACAAGATTGTCAGCAACATACAGGAAATCAAGTCCCGCAAGGGAAAGATCATAAGTGTGGTTACAGAAGGCGACACAATAGTGAAAGGCATGTCGGACTACTGTTTTGAGATACCCGACACACGCGACTGCTACGTGCCTCTGTTGGCCATCTTGCCACTGCAGCTTCTCTCCTACTATGTAGCCATCGCCAAGGGCCGCAACGTCGACCAGCCGCGCAACCTGGCCAAGTCTGTGACCGTAGAATAGCGATACAAACCCATCCAACAACAAAAAAGCCGGAGCATAAGCTTCGGCTTTTTTGTGACCACGCTGGGGCTCGAACCCAGGACCCCATCCTTAAAAGGGATGTGCTCTACCTGCTGAGCTACGTAGTCAAAAAACTATCGTTTTACCCTGTGACCACGCTGGGGCTCGAACCCAGGACCCCATCCTTAAAAGGGATGTGCTCTACCTGCTGAGCTACGTAGTCAACCTATTGTTATACCCTCAAATTTGAGTTTGCAAAAGTACAACTTTTTTATTTATTGACAAAATTATTTTCCAAAACCAACTAAACATTAAATTTATCATATTGATATTCAACAAGCAACAAAAACTTAAACATTGCATTGTCCTGGCTATTTCCGGCCATATAACACACTTCATAAAGTCGAAACACAAAGATTTTGAATAAAAAATTTTCGACATTTGTCATTCAAAAAAAACCAGCAAGTATCATCAACCGCATCAGTAATCAAAGGCATTCAACCGCAGCATCACATCAAAACAAAAAAGGATTGACAAAAGAACATTTTGGCCGCAAACTCATAGTGACCTGACACTATCGGACATAAAGCAAAATACAGGGCGTAGTCCTAAAATACACAACCTGAAAGAATATATAAACATCTGATATTGTACCAATTCACCCATCCGCAACAGATTCTTCGCCAATTAATTTTTCTTTGAATAAGCATAAATCCATTTTTTTGATGTATATTTGTACCCAAATATAGAAAAAAATCAACAACCAAGAAACGCGACATGAATTATACAATCAATATCAAACAAGGGATTGGCGACATCCAGTTTGGAATGCCAGTCGAAGAAGTTGTAAAACTGCTTGGCGAAGCCGAAGAGGTTGAGAGCATGGAAAACGCCATGGACGAACCAACGACAATACTACACTATGACGATGGTGACCTGACACTGTTTTTTGAGGGCGAAAACCCTACTCTAAGCTGCATAGACACGTCTGATGAAAGCTGCACCCTCTTTGGCGAAAAAGTCTTCGATATGGGCGAAAAAGAAATTGTAAAGCTGATGGTGAAAAACAATTTTTATGAGCAAGACGTAGACACCGAAGAATGGGGCGAGCGCAGAATCACATTCAACGAAGGGAATATCGACTTTTTCTTAGAAGACGACGAACTATTATCGATAGTATATGGAAAATAAGACCGAAGTAAACGCGGTATTTCCGACATCATACTTTCCTCCGATATCCCTCATGGCTGCGATGTGCCGTCATGCAATTTCCGACAAAAAGATCTGGATTGAAAAACACGAAACATTTCCCAAACAGACCTACAGAAACAGGACAATGATAGTGACCGCTAACGGCATCATGCCCCTCAGCGTCCCTCTTGAGCGTCCGAACGGAACTCACACCAAGACATCGGATATTGGCGTATGCTACACCGAACGATGGAGCATCAACCACCTTCGGGCAATCGATTCGGCATACAACGCATCGCCATACTATATGTACTATAAAGACAACGTGAGCAAAATCATCCTCGGACATTTCGACAGGCTCACGGAACTGAACATGTCAATAGCGAAAATGCTATTCAAAGCACTGAAGATAGACGCCGACATTTGCTTCACGGAAGATTATTTCGATTCCTCACATTACAATCACGACTACAGGAACGCATATTCATACAAGCACCCCGAAGAACTTCCAAAAACAAACGAATACACTCAAGTGTTTCGCGACAGGATGCCTTTCTGCAACAATGTCGGGATTCTCGACCTCCTCTTTAATTTAGGCCCCGAGACGAAAGATTACTTACTGAAAATAGAGAGCTAAATACCATAGACCATGGTTTTTAACATCATTGTTTCACGGGAAACACCGAAAACTCGCACAATAAAGCAAAACAAAGGCTATAAGTGCCATAGACCATGGAACTTATAGCCTTTGTTTCACGAGAAACACAAGCCCCAACTCACCCATTCATCAATATCAGAAGAACCGAAACATCGGCAGGAGAAACCCCACTGATCCGAGAGGCTTGCCCAATAGTTTTAGGACGAAGCAACGACAGTTTTTCACGCGCTTCGAACGAAAGAGCATCGATAGAACGGTAGTCTATATCGTCCTTGATCGGAAGGTTTTCGTAACGCAATATCCTATCAGCAACTTCTCGTTCTTTTTCTATATAACGACTATATTTGACAGCTATCTCGGACGACTCGCACACCTCTTGGCGCATGTCCTCCGGAAATGTTTCTACAACTTCGCGCAGCGATGGAGACAGCAGCAAAAGGTCAGCAAAGGAGATCTCGGGTCGCAACAAGAGGTTTTCGAGACGCACACGCTGCTGGACAGGAGCAGACGAGCGTTCTTCAAGAAGAGCATTGCACTCAGACGGAGATACTGATATGTCAGAAATAGAAGAAATCACACAACGCGACAAACGAGACTTATCTTCGACTCGCCTCATCCTCTCGTCCGACGCCAACCCTATGCCATGCGAAAGGGGCGTAAGACGGATATCAGCATCGTCCTGACGCAGCAAAATGCGGTATTCTGCCCTCGATGTGAACATACGATATGGCTCATCGACTCCCTTCGTGATAAGGTCATCGATAAGGACACCAATATACGCCTGCGACCTTCCCAACACGAACGCCTTGTCTCCGCGAAGTTTCAGCGCCGCATTTATACCTGCCATCAACCCCTGGCAGGCAGCCTCCTCGTACCCTGTAGTGCCATTGATTTGACCAGCAAAATAGAGGTTTTCAACCAATCGAGTCTCTAACGTATATTTGAGTTGCGTCGGCGGAAAATAATCATATTCAATGGCATAGCCAGGCTTAAAAATAACAGCATTTTCAAAGCCTGGAATTGAATGCAGGGCTTTGAGCTGCACTTCGAGCGGGAGCGATGACGAGAAACCGTTGAGGTAGTATGAATTTGTTTCCAGACCCTCCGGCTCCACAAAGAGCTGATGCCTGTCTTTGTCTGCAAACCGCTCTATTTTATCCTCAATAGAAGGACAATAGCGGGGACCCCGCCCCTTAATTCTACCAGTGAAGAGAGGAGATTTAGAAAAGCCCTCACGCAGAATATCGTGCGTATTCTGATTGGTATATGCAAGATAGCAAGAGCGTTGGGAAGTAAGAGGCGACGTTAGCGGGCTGAACGAAAACTTCTGAGGCTCGCTATCACCTGGCTGTTCAGCAAGCATGCCGAAATCTATGCTACGCCCATCGATGCGAACAGGAGTGCCAGTCTTAAGCTTAGCAACTTGGAAACCATAACCTTGCAACATATCAGACAAACCACATGAAGGCATCTCCCCTATCCTACCGCCCGAAAAAGAGGTCTCGCCAATGAAAATTTTCCCATTAAGAAATGTACCATTGGTAAGTACCACAGCCTTGCATGGTATCGACACATTCATACGAGTAGTTACTCCTACGACAGCTCCATCGACTATTTGTATGTCGACAACCTCGTCTTGCCATAACGAAAGATTCTGCACATTTTCCAACACATGACGCCAAGTGTTGGAAAAAAGGGATTTGTCGCACTGTGCACGAGGACTCCACATAGCCGGACCCTTTGAGCGATTTAGCATTCGGAATTGAATCATAGATTTATCGGTAACAATTCCGGACCATCCTCCCAAAGCATCGATTTCGCGAACAATCTGTCCTTTGGCAACACCTCCCATAGCAGGATTGCACGACATCTGGCAGATACTTTCAAGATTTTGGGTAATAAGAAGCGTTTTTGCACCTAATTTTGCCGCAGCCGCAGAAGCCTCTGCACCGGCATGACCAGCGCCGACAACGACAACATCATACTTTTCGAATTTCATCTTTAATCTTAATTAACAACAGAATACAATGTCGGTTTCACGTGAAACAAATAATCATATGGTATCGTAAATCGATAGTGCTTCGTTTTCTTTTCGTCTCATTTCTGCAGCATCAGACTCTGTCTTATCCTTAAATCCTAACAAATGCAATACACCATGAATAATAACCCTGTGCAACTCTTGTTCGAACGGAACAGAAAACATAGCGGCATTATCCCTCACCCTGTCAAGGCTTACCAGTATATCGCCAGAGACAAGCTGACCTTGTACATAGTCAAACGTTATAATATCTGTATACGTATCGTGATTTAAAAACCTTTTGTTGGATTCTAAAATATAGTCATCAGAGCAAAACAGATAATTAATTCTTCCCAATTTTTTAGAATGCGCTTCGACTATCAGTCTAATCCATTTTTGAAGCGACAGAGGATCCGAAAGGACAATATCAACATCTGCATTAGAAAAAATTACTGACATAAATTATATTATATTTACAAATCAATTTTTAGACATTAAATAATGCTTCTCAAAAGTAACCACTCAACACATTGATTATAAAATGCTTAAGCAAGAAATATAGACTATTATTCGTCGATTTCCTTTAAAAAAATCAGCACAAACAAAGTATTTCCCTAAGGAACGGCAGGAAAACGAGGATAAAAAAACATCAAGATTAGGCATGAACCATTTTCGATGCATAAAAATTATGCAAAGTCACTATTCGTTCCATGGCACGAGAGGCGTCAATGCCATTGACCTCATATTCCATCCTTACGGTTTTACCATTTTCAAGAAATGAAATTTTGTCAGAGAGGGATTTCATCAGATAAATACCCATGCCTCTCTCCTCCTCTTCCGGCATGTCGCCATAGGACTGGAAATCGAACCCTTCTCCCTGGTCGGTGACCGAGAAGAATACGCCACCACGACATTGATCGCATTTAATGGTAACGGTCTTTGATTCGTCGCAATGGTTACCATGGACAATGGCATTTTCCACTGCCTGAAGCAAAGACATCGAGATAGTACCTGCATAATTATGGATATTGTAGGTGTCACACATGACACTTACAAAACGTTCAACTTCTATAATATTATCAATATTTGACTGAATGACAAGTTGTTCCATAACAAACACTCATTACTAACTCTGATACAAAGATACACTGTTTTTTTGAAAAACAAAAAAAATCATTTAACAAATTTTTACAACAGCATCGTAAGAATAATATTTAACCACGATAGGTCGTTAGAACTAACGTCAGATTAGCATTCATTTTGAGCAGTTTGGCAGCATCACATGCGAATGTGTGGAGGTCTACAACAAGACGATAAAGTGACCAAAATGCCAAAAAAGATACTAAAACAACATGAATAGGTTTATTATTCAAGTTGTTTTCCGGATTGACGACCTAATGGCCGATTGGAGTTCAGCCATGTTAAGATCAAGTTGGATTTCAAGTATATACATATAAAATATGTATAATAAATCACTCAAATAGGGTAGGGGGGCTATAGCTTGAAGAAATATTCGTTAACCTTATCCTTGTAGAATCCGTTAAATGAGGCTGGACTGTTACGGAACATCTCCTTATTGTTGTTTTGCAATTTTTTGAATTTTTCAATATCACCTTGTGATGGTTGATAGAAATCTTTACCCTCAGTACTTTCGCGACGGTCATCTTTTTCGCGTTGCATCTCTGCTTTTTCATGTTGCAGCAGACGTGTCATGATCTGTTGCTGTCGTTGAATAGTCTGGCGTGTAATTGTCTTGTTGACGAGATCCGTTTCTGTCTGTTCCATCTGCTTTATGATATCATCTATCTCTCGCGACAGTTTGTTATTTCCTCCAGACTGTTGTTTGAGCTCTTGACCGTACTCTTGCATCATACGGCGAATCATTTCTTGCTGTGCGGCCATTTTAGCAAATTCTGAACTCATAGAATTACGCTCACCGATTTTTGTCCTTCCTTTTGGATTATTTCCCTGTTTTTCAAGTTCTTTCTTGAGAGACTGCATCTGTTTGTTGAGTTCATCCTGCATCTGGCGCATAGACTTGGGAGAGGGTTTGTTGTTGCCCGGTTTGCTGCATTGTCCTGATTTCATCTTCATACCTTGACGCTTGCATGAGCCATTCTGCTTCTGTTGCTGATTCTGACGCATCTGGTTTTGCATCTGGTCGAGGGATTCAGCAAGCATAAGAGACAAATTGTTAAGAGACGTCATGGAATATTGCATTGCTTTTGAAGGTGTTGTATTACGCAAATTACCATATATGGATTGGTTGTACTGCAATAATCCGGACAGAGATTGCTTTATATTGGCGTTGACTGAAGCCAACTCCTTGTTTACAACAGAAGCAATAGCCACCTGACGTTTAGCCATCGACCGCAACGAATCCTCCACATTACGGAAATCATCTTTGAGCTTATTTTGTTCAAATATAATTTGCTGGTACTTCGGGTCCTGCACATTTACTGACGACAAGGAGCCTATCAAAGCCTCCTGGTTGAACGACAGATGGACAAGATTTTTAAGCAAGCGACGCACCTGTTCCGAATCCTCAGCAAGCTCTTGTTGTTCCATATCCATTTGCGACTCTGCAAGCTGCTCGGAGAGTTTTTGCAGGTCTTCGGCAGCAGATTTTTGAGACTTCTGAGCATCTTTGTTTTTGCCTTTTGAGAGCTTGTTTTCGGCCTCTTGTTGGTGTTGCTCGATCTGCTTTTGAAGCTCGCTGTCGACCTTGAAATCTGACGTTTGGTCGAATTTTTTATAATCCTGCTGTATTTGCTTTATTTCCGCCTGCAACTGCTTGAACTCTTGAGTCAACTTTTGTTGTTCCTTGAGATTATCTTGAGAATCTGCTTGCTTTTTGGACAGTTCGTCCTCTTTCCTGGCCAATTCGTCAGCTTTGTTTACAGCCTGCTCCACTTTCTTTTCAAGTTCCAGTCGTTTCATAAGCTCAATGTTCTGGTCAAGTTGTTTTTCCAAATCCTCGTTTTTGATTTTCAGATTGTCGAGCTCCTCTTGCACCTTCTTTTTATCCATTTCATTCATAAGCTGATCCATCTGTTTCATCATCTCTTTGATTTCGTCGCTCATCACCTCGTCGAAAAGTCGTTCGAGCTCTTTTTGTTTCTCAAGAAGTTGTTCACTCTTGTCGCGGAATTTTTCCTCCAGACGGCTATTTTCCTGCATCTGCTGACGCATTTGTTGCAGCTGGTTTTTGACATCCTGCTGTTTATTTTTCAGATCCTCTATCTGTTTTTTGTCCTGCCAGGAAAGCTCTTTTTTATCGACAAGTTTACGCATCAACTCGTTAATTTCCTCTTGCAGTTTTTTCAGCTCTGAAATGGAGAGTTCTGCCTGCTGTTGTATCGCCGACGAAGAATTACGCAAGATCTGATCAATTTCCTTATCTGTAGGCACTTCCACAGTGAAAGTCTGCGATTTTGTGGACTTGGGACCGCTGATTCCGTCGTTGTCCCACACTTCGAAATAATACTCTATATGGTCGCCAGGGTTTACCTCGACCTGAGAAAAATCAGCCGAATAGTAGAATTCTTGTGACGCATCGTTGCCAACGGCGATGGGAAGATGTTGTACATCGTGAACAGACGAATCCGAAACATTTGTCCTATGCATTATGAACTCGACTTTAGATATACCATAATCATCCTTGACTTGTCCCTTAAAAAACTGTCGTTCTGGCATGAGCGAGTCGTTCATCTGCACTACAGCAATCATCGGATACGCATCATCAATCACAGAAACAGAATATGAAAGAGTATCGGAAATGACATGATTATTATTCACATAAAACGAATACGGGAATGAGTTCATAGCTCTGAGCTTCATTCTGGTCTTGCCGTTGTTGCCGGGCAGAATAGCAGTGCTCTTTTCATCGTACGTGAAAAATAGAGAATCAGCATCCTTGGTTTGAAAAACCCATTCTATGCTGGTTCCTTTTGGAATAGAGAAATCGCCTTCATTTGAAATTATTTCAGACTCCATTCCGGTATAGGAAGGATAGGAAAGGACCGCCTGGAAATGCATAATGGCTGGTTTGGGCAGAACGGAGAGCTCATAAATCTTTGATTCTATACCCACTGCAGAGAACTGGAACTTGTGGAAGCGTTGCAGATTTTTGAAAAGATAGGTATAATGTGTGTCGTCACGTTTCTGCATATGATACATAATGCCATCGACAACAATAGAAACATCGTTAGGAATTTCGTTGCCTTCAATATGCATCGAAACAAGGAAATCAGTCTGTTGAGGGGCTGTCAGATCTTTATTGTCAAGCACAAAAGAAAACGGGGCAGGGCGCTCATAAAAGGTAGAATGGTTGATGATACGCTTAGACGGTTCGGTAATGAACGATGGCGCGATAAGCAGCATAGCGATGATTGCGACTAAAGGAATTGCTGCGAACTTTATATATTTAAGGTTTTTGCGAAGGTCGATGGCATTGAGGAACGGGATAGGGGAGAGGAGTGCTGTCTTTTGCTCTATAGAGGCCTGCAGAAGCTCATTGTCCGACGATATGCCCATTTGTTGCAATTGCAACAGATTTAGGAGCTTGTCGCTCACCTCAGGAAAATGTTTGCCTATTACGTGGGCAGCCTCTTCGTATGAGATACGCCTCCCTAACCTGAACATTTTCAACATCGGTGTTACCACATAAATGCCGAGAATCAGGACCAATAAAATGATAAAAAGCCAAAAAATAACTGTACGGACAACAATGCCGAAATAACCAAAATGCTCTAAAACAACGATAGTGATATATAAAAGCAATATAATGGCCAAAGAATATATTGCTCCTTTCAACAGCTTGTTTTTATAGTACTTGCGAATAAACAAGTCAAGCTTTTCTATTATGCTGTTTTGTCCTGCCACAACAAAGTATGTTTAACAATTACCAATATTTATCTACACGAATGATTCAAAAATATGATATTTCCCGCCTTTTTTTTTCATGTAGAAAAAAACAAACAGCCGTATAACGTCAAAAAACTCAAAAAATTGTGGGAAAAAGAAGACTAATACAAATAAAATATGTATTTTTGCATTCTTGAAACGTAAGAATATGAGCAAAATAGTTTTTATAACAGGAGCCTCTTCCGGTTTTGGCAAAGCTACAGCCGAACTGTTGGCCTCTAAAGGATACACAGTCTATGGCACAAGCCGCAAAAAACAAAACCACAGCAAGATACATTATGTCTATATGGATTTGGACGAGCGTGATTCCATCAGCAATGCCATAAATCACGTAGTAGAGGAACAGGGGCGGATAGATGTGGTTATCAACAATGCCGGTATGGGAATAGGAGGCTCATTGGAATTGGCCACCGACGAGGAGATTGAAACGCAGATGAACACAAATTTCCGCGGGTGTGTGAGCGTATGTCAAAAGGTACTACCTGTATTGCGAAGACAGGGGAGTGGACAAATCATAAATCTTAGTTCAATCGGTGGTGTTATGGGACTTCCGTATCAAGGCTACTACTCGGCCTCGAAGTTCGCCATCGAGGGTTTCACCGAGGCGCTGGCAGCAGAAGTCCGTGGCTTTGGCATAAAAGTATCGATGGTCGAGCCCGGCGATTTCGCAACCAATTTCACGGCCCGGCGCAAGATATCGGAAGCAACACTGAAAAATGCCGCCTACGGCGACAGTTTTGCCCGCAGCCTGTCACTTATCGAGAAAGAGGAGAACGGCGGCCTACGGCCCGAAAAACTGGCCAAAACGATAGAGAAAAT